>NZ_JBFADP010000054.1:0-56749 GCF_040641415.1 Streptomyces sp. NPDC020875
CTCGACGCCCTTGGACTGTACGACCAGGTGTCCGGTCGAATCCGGAACGGCCAGCACCTCCACCCCACCCAGCACGAGCGGGTCACCGCCGCCCTCACCACCGGATCCCGCGAACCCATCCGGTCCAAGAACGGGCGCGAGCTGAAGGCGCAGTTCGCGCCGCGCCAGCTCGAACGCTGGCTCGGCCTCCCGCTGGCACGGCAGGAGGCGACCGTGTCCCGGATCCTCCTGCCCCGCGTCGTTCCGGGCGCCGACCCCTGCGCCGCCCCGACCGACCGCCGCGTCGGCCGGGGGGACTTCTTCACCGCCCACGCCGACGACCGCTACCCCGACGTCCTCGGACTCCTGGCCGGGGCACCCGACGCCCCGGCCCAGCGCGACACCGTCCTCGACCACCTCGACGAACTGCCCCACCACGAGGTCACCCTCAGCCACGACATCAAAGCCAGTGCCGAGACGCTCAACGCCACCTTCGGCTGACCGGCCCGGCACCGGCCGTTTCCGCCGCCTACACCCCGTACAAGAGGACACCCTCATGCATACGACCCTTGCCTCCGGCGGCTACACCATCACCCCGCCCCTGCCCTCCGAGCGCACCGCAGGAAGCCCGTTCCACCCCGACACCCCCGAGGCCCCGCCGTACGGCTGCGACCTCGTCCTCCGCCTCGACCAGCCGGACGGCCCGCGCGCCGAGTCGACAGCGTCCCGGCTGGAAGCCCGGCGCGGCGACACCTACGCGCTGGCCCACCAAGTCCAAGTCGCCGTCGACGCGTTCCCCGGCCACGTCTTCACCGGCCAGCTCGAATGCACGGGTGACACCCCGCAGGAGCTGTGGCGGATCCGGGTCCGCAACGGCCGGGCCGTCATCCAGCGCGCCGAGGTCCACTGGCCGCCCGACGACACCCCGGGCGACGAGCCGTTCTAGCTGTGCCCCGCCCGGCCGGTTCCGCCCGGTGCGTCAGGACCGGCACACCGGAACACTGATCCGGGTCGGCAGCGCCGATGTGGTCGGTGTGCCGGGGAAGCCGGGTCCTCGTCTGTCACCTTCCGTTCCTCTTCACGGTCGGCGGGCCGGGCAGCTCTTTGTCCGGCGCGTGGCGGGCCAGTCGGCGGGAGAGGCGTACCGTGGGTTCGCCCGCACGGCCGAGGAGGCGGGGGATACGCCTCAGTCCGGCCGGGCCGCCCCCAGTGCCGTCCCCCGCCTCCTCGCTCGCGTTCCGGTCAGAAGAGCACGCGGTACGTGTTCCAGCCCCCGGTGCCGATCTTGACCTTGGGCTTGAACGGGGCCCTGGCGCTGCCGGTGCCCGAGTAGCGGTACAGGGCACCGGACTTGTCGCGGGCGATGATGTCGTTCTTGCCGTCGAGGTCGAGGTCGGCGACGCCCGCCAGGTAGGTGAAGCTGTTCCAGCCGCCGCCGATCTTGATACGGGCGTCGAACGGCTTCTTGTAGTCACCACTGCCGGGGTGGAGCCACAGGACGCCGGACTTGTCGGCGGTGACGATGTCGGCGCGGCCGTCGCCGGTCAGGTCGCCGTAGCCGGAGATCTGGCTGTAGATGTTCCAGCCCGTGCCGATGAGGGTGCGCCCGGTCAGCTTGCCGTCGCTGTAACCGAGATAGAGCCAGAGGTTCCCGGAACCGTCGCGGGCGATCAGGTCGGCGCTCGCGGCGCCACCCAGACTGCCCGGCGAGATCACCTTGTTGTAGATGTTCCAGCCGCCCCCGACGTAGACATAGGGCGCCTCGCCGGAGATGTAGAACAGCTCGCCGTAGACGGACCAGAGCCACGCGTCGTCGGCGTTCGCGTCGCCGTCGTTGTTCACCTGGGCGGCGTTGCGGTAGTAGTCCCACTCCTGGTCCCAGAGGGCCCGCGGACCGTAGCCGCCACGGCCGTCGGGCCGGTACTCGTAGAGCGTGGCACCGGAGATCCCGTACAGGTACCGGTGTTCGACGGTCGGGGCATTCGCCGCGGAGGCGCTCCGCGCGGCCGGAGCCTGCGCGGCGGGACCCGACTCGGCGAGCCTGGAGGCCGTCTCACGGGCCTTCGACGCGTTCCGGGGTTCGTCGGCCGCGACGGCGTTCGTGCCCGTCGCGACGAGGGCGGCCGTGACGGCCGCTACGGTGAGCCGGGACAGCGCGTTGGTGTGGCCGAGAGCAGTTGTTGCCATGAAATGCCGCTCCGAAAGGGTCGGGAGTGAACGTTCCCCCCTGGAAGGTTCACTGCGGCTGTCATCCTTGCCATGCACATTGCGGCGGTCAACTCGAACTCGCCTCACCGCTGGGGCGGTTACCCGATTCGTATGATCTCGTGGTGAGGATCTGGACGGAGCACCCCGCCAAGGCCGAATTCGAAGCTGTCGTTCGGCGATACTTCGACCTGCTCCGAGCCGGAAGGATCCCCGAGGCCGAACAGCTCATCGATCACTACCCGGTCCGTCATGTGCTGAAATCGCTGTACGGCGAGTCCGTCGCGGCCGACGCCGACGGGGACGAGGCGGACGACAGCCCCGCCGCCGACGAGTGGGAGCGGGACCTGTCCTGGCTGGGCGAACTGAGTCCCGCGGACTTCCACTGGGGTCTCACCGACAGCAGTGTCTATGTCGAGATCACCTATCGCGCGCGGATCATCGAGGTGGCACTGGGCTTCAGGGTCAGGGCCACCGACGCCGGATGGGTCGTCGCGGGACCGGCCACGTACTGGTAGGGCGCCCGGAACTCCCACCGGTGACCTCAGGGAGCGGGGCCGATGGCGCCCCGGGCCCTTCGCCGCGGGCCGCCCCCTCACCGGCCGGGACGACCCCTGCTCACAGACGGGCGTCCAGGAACTCCCCGAGCGCGGCTCCGGTCATCGGACCGCTCCCGGCCGTAGTCGCCTCGCCCCGGTCGATCAGTACGAAGAAGGGCGCGCCGGTGACGCCGTACCGCCGCACCGGCCCGGGGCACCTCGCGATATCGGCCCGTACGACGATCAGCCTGCCCCGGTAGGCGTCGGCCACCTCCCGCACCAGGGGCTCCATCTCCTTGCACGCCGCCACGGCCTTGGGCCACACTCCGTAGAAGTACGCGAGCACCGGCACGTCCGCCCGCGCCAGGACGAACTCGAACTCGGCGTCCTCCCGGGGTTGATGGATCCTGCTCGCCATCCGCACTCCTCGACGCTCCACTCGGTACGGGACAGCGGGTGCCCCTTCTGGTACTTCGGACCGCGGCTACGCGCACCGCATGTCAGCGGCCCTTGCGCGCTCGGGCGGCCCTGCGGGCCTCCGCCATCGTGCGGGCCTCCGCGGCCTTGCGGGATTCCTTGGGCGGGCGGCCCGTGCGGGTGCCCAGGCCCCGGAACGCCGCGTTGCCGGTCTTCGCCTTGTCCCGCACCGGCGGGCGCTTCGCACCGGTGATACCGGTCAGCCGCTCCTCACCGGAGCGAACCTGGGTGACCGTGGGCCGGATGCCCGCGTCCGACATCATCCGGTTCACGTCCCGGCGCTGGCCGGGCGTGACCAGTGTGACCACGCGACCGGACTCCCCGGCCCGCGCGGTGCGCCCGCCGCGGTGGAGGTAGTCCTTGGGGTCGGCGGGCGGATCCACGTTGACCACGAGGTCCAGGTGCTCGATATGGATACCGCGGGCGGCGACGTTGGTCGCCACCAGTACCGTGATCGCTCCCTCTTTGAACCGGGCCAGGGTGTGCGTGCGCTGCGGCTGCGACTTACCACTGTGCAGGGCGGCCGCCTCGATGCCGCTGCTCCGCAGATGGCGGGTGAACTGGTCCACACCGTGCTTGGTGTCCAGGAACATCAGGACCCGGCCGTCCCGGGCGGCGATCTCGGTGGCGGTCGCGAGCTTGTCGGCGGGATGGACGTTGAGTACGTGGTGCTCCATCGTCGCGACCGAGCCCTCCGCCCGGTCGACCGTGGCGAGCACCGGCTCGGTCAGATAGTGCTCGACCAGGTGATCGACATTCCGGTCGAGCGTCGCGGAGAACAGCATCCGCTGCCCGCCGGTGGGCACCTGGTCCAGGGTCTCCGTGACCTGCGGCAGGAAACCCAGATCGCACATCTGGTCCGCCTCGTCCAGTACCGCGATCCGCACCCGGTCCAGGTGGCAGTCCCGCCGGGCGACGAGATCGGCCAGCCGCCCCGGCGTCGCCACCAGGACCTCGGCACCGGCCCGGAGCGCGGCCACCTGCCGGTTGATCGCCAGCCCGCCGACCGCGGTCGCCGACCGCAGCCCGAGCGCCTCCGCGTACGGCTTCAGCGCCTCGCTCACCTGCTGCGCGAGTTCCCTCGTCGGCACCAGGACCAGCGCGAGAGGGCGCTTCGGCTCGGCGCGCAGGCCCGTCGTACGCGCCAGGAGCGCCAGCCCGAAGGCGAGAGTCTTCCCCGAGCCGGTCCGCGCGCGGCCCAGGACATCCCGCCCGGCCAGCGCGCTCGGCAGGGTGGCCGCCTGAATCGGGAACGGGTCCTCCACCCCGAGCCGCGCCAGTACTCCCGTCAGCTCGGCCGGAAGATCCAGCTCGGCGAAGGACGCGGCGGGCGGAAGGCCGGGCGCCGACGTCCCCGGCACCGACAGCTCGCCCCGCGGCGCACTCTCCTGGTCGGACCTGCCGGGTCCGGAGCGTCGGGAGGCCGGCTGCTTCGCCTTCATGGAGTCCTTTCACGTTTCGGTGCCCCGCACGGACCGGGCCCGTACCTTGTCCGGCACGGGCCCAGGCAGTCTGCGGGTATCCCCCGATTTTACCAGCGCGGCCCTCGGGCCGACCGCCTCCCGGCCCGGCGCCGGACCCGCTCCCCGCGGCTGTCCCGGTAATCCGGTGACAGGGGTGTGCCGTCCTTCGGCAGACGGGACCGTACGAAGCGGGGGCCGACACCCTTCAGGGCGCGCTCACCCTGCGTGACCGCCAGGCCGACCCGTCGTAGTGATCACCGCCGAACAGCTCGGCTTCGCGGTGGGCAGCGGTCGTCACCGGGGCACCGTGACGCCGCTCGGCACCCCGGCCGGATCACTCCGGGCAGCGGCCGGTCAGCCGGACTCGGACCGGGCGAGGTCGGCGACGCTGTCCCGGTACAGGGTCCGTATCTCGTCCGGGGTGAGGACCTCGTCCGCGGGGGGATGACCGACCTGGATCGGCTCTCCGAAGTCGGAGAAGACGGCGCTCATCGGCCGTTCCCCGCCGATCTGCTCGATCTTGTGCACCGTCGGGTTCTCTCCCCGGTTGACGAATACCCGCATCATCACCCCGTCCTCCTTGGCGGCGAAACGGATCCGGCGGCCGTCCCCGGTGACGGTGCCGGTCAGGTCGACCTCCTCGATCTCGGTGTGATCGGCGGGTATCAGCTTCCGGATGTCGCAGTACTGGACGATCTGCCGCGTCATGGGCGCGGACGGGTCGGCCTTCAGCCAGCGCCCGGCGAACAGCCGGACATCGGCCTCCACCCGCTGCCGCGGCCGGTTCCCGCCGCCGGATCTGATCTGCGCCTCGTCGACCTGGATGTAGGCCGTGCCGTCGGCGGTCCGAATCACCCGGACCTCGCCGCCCCGCCCGGAGGTCACCTCGGCCCGGCACTCCTTGCCCCGGCCGATCTGCAAGGTGCCGTGTACGTCCAGGCCGTCGCGCCGCGCTTTCATGTCGATCGTGACCGACGAGGCGCTGTAGAGGGCTTCGAAGGCGGGCACGCCCGCCTTCGCCCACGAGTGCTGCTCACCCGGGCGGCCGTTCGCGGAGCACCCGGCGGTGCCGAGCGCCAGAAGGGCCAGGGCGATGAGGGAGGAGGAACGGGTGGCGCGACGCGGCAGGGCAGACACGGGGACGACTCCGGCGGACGGGGCGGTGGCAGGGCACGGGGCCGCATGGTCCACCGCTCGACGACACGGGCGGGACCTCGGCCGGAACGATCTTCGCACCAGGCGCCCGTCCTGACCAGCGGATTGTGCCACCGGCACGCTCGGCCGTCGCGGCGGGCCGGGTCAGGGGCGGCGGGCCCGGAAGAGGGTGTGGCCGCTGTCGCCCTCGGGGACGTACTCCTGTTGTTCGACCGTCAGTCCGGCCTGCTCCAGCCACTCGCGGTTGGTGGCGGCATCCGCGTGGCTCCACCACATCGGGGCGCCGCTGCCGAGCCAGTCCTCCTCGGTGCCGGTCCACTCGCCGTGTCCCGTGGTGGCCACGAAACAGCCTCCCGGGCGGAGCCACTCGGCGGCCCTCCGCAGCAGAGGCGGCTGCTCGGCCAGGGGGATGTGGATCAGGGCGTAGAGGGAGACGACGGCGTCGAAGGAAGCGGGGGCGAAGCGGACGGTCGTGGCATCGGCGTGAAGGAACTCCGCCCCGGGCACCCGCTCCCGGGCCCGGCGGATCTGTACGGCACTGATGTCGACGCCGACGACCCGGTAACCGGCGGCGGCCAAGGTCCGCGCGACGGGCACCCCGCTTCCGCAGCCCAGGTCCAGCACCGTCCCGCCGGCCGGGATCCGCCGGCGGAGGTCGCCGAGGAGCGACCGGTACTTGGTCTCGGCGCCGTACGCCTCGTCGTACCGCGCGGAGGCCGCGTCGTACCCTCGCCGGACCAGGTCCTTGGGATCTGAGATGTCCATGGCCGAGACGCTAGTCACCGGCGACGGCGGCGGCGAACGAGTATCGCGGGGGCAGCAACGGTTGAAGGACGGGCCCCGAGGCCGATGCTCCCGGCAACCGGCTGCACGGGGGCGGGCGGGTGCCCAGCCGTCCCCTACGGACGCGGTGAGCCGCGATGAACTCCGGGTCGTACGGGCCGTACCGTCGGACCCGGCACCGAGGAGGACTTCTGATGCGCAGTGTGACCTACGCGATGAGCGTTTCGCTCGACGGCTACATCACGGACCCGGGCGGTGGCTTCGACTGGACGGTCCCGGACGAGGAGGTTTTCCGTTTCTGGACCGAGGAGACCCGACAACTCGGCGTCCACCTGCTGGGAAGACGACTCTACGAGACGATGCTGTACTGGGAGACCGCCGACCAGAACCCCTCACTCGACTTCCCGACACTGGAGTGGGCCGCGCTCTGGAAGTCGCTCCCGAAAGTCGTGTTCTCCAGCACCCTGCGGTCGGTCCGGGGCCGTACCCGGCTGGCCTCCGGCAGCCTGACGGAGGAGATCGAGCGGCTGCGGGCCGAACCCGGGGAGGGCGATATCGCGATCGGCGGAGCGTCGCTCGCCGCCGCGGCGGCCGAGGCGGGACTGATCGACGAGTACCGGGCCGTGGTCTACCCGGTCCTCGTCGGCGGCGGTACGCCGTTCTTCCCCCGGGACGGGCGCCGGGTGGACCTGCGACTGGTCGAGAGCCGGACCTTCAGCTCGTCGCAGGCCGTCTATCTCCGCTATCGCGTGGTGCGCCCGCCCGGCGGAATCGACCGAACCTAGGCTCGTGGGGCGGATACGGCGGGGTTCGGCAGGGCGCCGATCAGGCGGTCGCTGAATGTTCCGGGGGGACGCTCGGAGCCCTGGGCGCGGTAGGCGCGTACGGCCGGGTCCGTGAAGGTGAGGACGAGGGTGGGGCAGGCTTCGTCCGGGGACTCGGCTTCCTCGGGGGAACAGGCGATCACATCGATGGGGTTCAGACCGGGGCACATGGCCTCCGCCGGGACGTTCACCTGGAGGAGCAGCCGTTTGCCGGGGGCGATGTGGTGCGATCCGGAGGCCGGTGGTCTCACCGGTCGCATGCCCGGTCCGTCCTCGACGACCGTCGCGCCCAGGCCGACGGCCGAGGCGCTGACACCGCTGCCGAAGGGGGAGACGACCTCCACGGTGCCCCGGCCGGCGAAGGCCGGGGCCGCGATCCGCAGCGGCCGTTCACCGGCGCGGACGGCCGCGAACACCGTCAGGGTGATGCCGTCGCCGTCCGGGGCGGCGGTGTCGTTCGTCGACCAGCTGAGCACGGTCAGGTCGGGGCCGCCTTTCCGTTCCCCGGTTCCCCGCGCCGGGGGGTAGAGGTCTGCCCGCGTACCGCACCGGGACAGCCTGGCCGTCGCTCCGCCCGTGAGCTTCCGGTCGGGGCGGGGGGCGACGGGCGTCAATTCTGGCCCGGCGGCGGAAGGGTCCGGGCGGTCCGGCCGGTCGGAGAGGGCGGGCAGGCCCACCAGGGTCAGGAGAGCCGTGGTGAAGACCGCGAGGATCAGCCACGACCGCGGGCTCAGGCCCCAGAGCTGACGCGACACCATCTCCCCCTCGGTCGGTATCCGCGGATTCTGCCAGAGGGGTCGGACAACGCCGTCGGCCGTCACCGGGTGGAGATCGCTTTCGCGCCAAGTCCGTGGACGGGGCAACCTCCGGTGGGGGTTCCTCCTCTTCCACCCCGGTACGCCACCGGGCGCACCGCCGTACCGGTCCGGAACGACCGGCGCACGTCCAGCGTGAGGGAGAAGCACGTGAGATTAAGAACCGGTATGACCGGCCTGGTGACCGTCGCGTGTGCGAGCGTGTTCCTGGCGCCGGTTCCGGCCGTCGCGGCCCAGGCCCCGCAGGGCGAGGCCACCGCTTCCCACTGTGTCGGCGATCTCGACACCGGCAAGACCACCTGCTACGACACCTTCCGCGAGAGCGTCGCCGCGGCGACCGGCGGCCGGGTCACCGACGCCACGCAGAAGACGGCGGCGAAGGACAAGAACTTCCCGGAGAAGCTCAACGCTTCCACGGGCACCGGCACCGCCCGCGCCGCGAACGCGTCGCATGTCATCGGGGTCTTCTACTGGGACGCCAACTACTCGGGTCCCACCTGGATCGCCAGGGCGGCCAACCCCTGCTACAACAACGGGCGCTGGGACTGGCGCTGGACCGGCCTCGGGGACTGGAACGACGCCATCAGCTCCATCCAGCTCGCGGGCAACTGCTACATCCGGGGGTGGGAGCACGGCGACTACAGCGGTGCGACCCAGTACTACACCTCCGACACGACCTATGTGGGCAACGCGATGAACGACCGCATCAGCGCCCTCGAATTCAACTAGCCGCGAGCCTTCGGGCTTGTGAGGACGTCCCCGCCGCCGCCCGTCAGGCGGCGGGGACCTCGCGGAGCGCGGCGCTGTGAGCCGCCCCGGCCCGGACCGGCGGGCCCCGGACCGCGGCCGGGGCCGTCAGACCGGGGCCGGGCCGGGCGGCTCACCGGCCGGGGCGCGTCCGGCGATCAGCGCGCTCACCTCGGCGGGGGTCGGGTGGATATGCAGTTCGCGCAGCGACACCGGGGGCAGTCCGGCTCTGCGCAGCGCACCCGAGAGCCGGACGGCGAGCAGGGAGTTGCCGCCGGTGGTGAAGAAGTCGTCATGGGGGCCGATATGGTCGCCGAGGATCTCCCGCCAGACCTTCAGGACCGGGTCGTCCGCCGGTTCTCCGGAGTCGGCGGCGGGCGTCGGCCCTGGGTCCGGGACGGCTTCCGGCGCCAGCCCGTCGGCATCGAACTTGCCGTTGACGGTGAGCGGCAGTTCGGACAGCGGGGTGAAGGTGGCGGGCACCATGTACTCCGGGAGACGGCGGGCCGCGCGCCGGCGGACGTCCGCCATGGACACGCTCCCGTCCCGGGGGACGACATACGCGTCCAGCCGTACCCCCGCCGGGTCGCCGGGGTCGCCGCCGAGGACGACCGCCGCCGCGGTGACGCCGTCGTCCTCCAGCAGGACCGAGCGGATCTCGCCGAGTTCGATCCGGAAGCCGCGCACCTTGACCTGGTCGTCGATCCTGCCGAGATGGTCCAGTCGGCCGTCCGGGCGCAGCCGGCCCAGATCGCCGCTGCGGTAGACCCGTTCCCCGGTGGCGGGGTCGATGACGAACCGGGCCGCCGTCAGCTCGTCCCGGCCGAGATAGCGGTCGGCCACGCCCGCGCCGCCGACCCAGATCTCGCCGGGGACGCCGAAGGGCTGGACCCGGCCCGCCGTGTCGCGTACGGAGACCGACCAGCCGGGCAGTGCCCGGCCGACGGTACGGGAGCCGGTGGCGAGATCGGGCGGGGTGACGGTGTGGGCGGTGACATGGACGGTGGTCTCCGTGATGCCGTACATATTGACCACCCGGCAGCGGGTGTGCGGATGGCCGCGGAACCAGTCCCGGAGGATCCGTACGTCCAGCGGTTCGCCGCCGAAGACGACCAGCCGCACCGCGACGGCGGCCGGAGCGCGCTGGTCGGCCTCCTTGAGGGCGGCGAAGGCGGACGGGGTCTGGCTGAGGACGGTGACGCGATACCGGACCAGCAGGTCGTGGAATTCCTCGGGGTTCCGGGAGACGTAGTACGGCACCACGACCAGATGCCCACCGGTGAGCAGGGCGCCCCAGATCTCCCAGACGGAGAAGTCGAAGGCGCTGGAGTGGAAGAGCGTCCAGGTGTCCTCGGGGGTGAGGCCGAAGTCGTCGGCGGTGGCAGAGAGCAGGGCGTGGACATTGCGGTGGGGTACCGCGACTCCTTTGGGCCGCCCGGTGGAGCCCGAGGTGTAGATGACGTAGGCGATGGCGTCGGCATCGGTGGCGGTGGCCGTGGTGGTGACCGGGCCGTCGTCGGTCCGCGACAGTTCGGCCGGGGACAGTACCGTCACCCCGGCCACGGCGGGGAAGTCCGGCGCGGACGACACCACGATCCGCAGACCGGCGTCGGTGACCGTGTGGATCAGCCGGTCCGCCGGATACCCGGCGTCCATCGGGACGTACGCGGCACCGGACTTGAGGATCCCCAGCAGGGTCACCACCAGATCGGTATCGCGGTCGAGACAGACACCGACCCGGTCACCCGGCCGTACGCCACGGGCCCGCAGCGCACCGGCCGCCGTGTCGGAGCGGGCGTCGAGCCCGGCGTAGTCGAGCGTGCCGCCCGGGCCGGAGAGCGCGGGGGCGTCCGGCTGGGCGGCCGCTACCGCGCGGAAGGTCTCGTGGAGGGGCACGGGGGGCGTACCGTCCCTGGCGGGTGTGCGCCCGGCGGCCCGGACAGCGGCGGCCTCTTCGGCGGTGACCAGCGCGATGTCGCCGAGTACGGTCGTGGCGGGGGCGTCGGCCAGCTCGCGTACGGCCCGGTCGAGGTGTCCGGCGAACTGGCGGGCGACGGCCGGGGCGACGGCGCCCTCGTCGTGGTGGAGCACACCGCCGACGGTGCCGTCCGGGTCGTACCGCCAGTCCAGGGTCGCCGGAAAGCCGGGGGCGACGGCGGGCCGGTAGCTCTCGCCCGGCCGCTCCTCGGTCAGCAGGACCCGGACCGGGGTCGACTCCGATAGCGGCTCGCCGCCCGATGCCATCCGGTCGGCCGCCGCGCCGAGCAGTTCGGCGACCGTGGCCCCGTCCCGTACGGGCAGAGTGACGGCGGACTCCACTTCCCCGGCCCCCGGCCGTTCGGCGAGCAGCCCGAACGCGGCCTGTCGCGAGGCGCCGTAGCGGGCGAGGACCAGGGCGGTGGCCGCCACCAGCAGTGCGGGCGCGGTATCGGCCGCGACTTTCGCGGCGGCCAGTTTCACGGTACGGATCAGGCCCGCCCGGTCCGGATCGCCGAGCCCCCACGGCAGCGGGTCCGCCCCGTCGGTGATCCGGGCAGGGGTACGGATCCGGGACACGGCACCGGTCGCCGGGGCTGGCGCCTTCGGCGGTGTGACGGGCGATCCGGGCCCGGCCAGCGCCGAGGCCAGCCTGTTCAGGGCCCGCCGGTCCGCCGCCACCCGGCGGTCCGCCACCAGCACCAGATCCGCCTCGCCGTCGGCATAGCCCAGGACGACGGCCCGCGCGACGACCGGATCGCCGTCGACCGGACGGCCCGCCTCCCGCTCGCGGCGGATCCGGGCCACCGGGTCGCCCGCGCCCATGTCGAGCCGCTCGGCGAACAGCCGTACGCCCCGGAAAGCGGTGTGACGATCCATCAGGGAGTCGAGGGCCGTACGTACCGAGGCCGCGCCGGTCCCGGTGGGCAGCCGCCGGACCAGACTGTGGCAGACCTGGGCGAGCGGCCGGCCGCTCGGTGAATCGTCCGGGAGACCGGCCGGGGGCATCCCGCCGGCCGCTGCGCTGGGGACGGACACACTCACTCCTTTGGCTGGGACCGGGGAGAAGTCCTGCGGGGTCAGCGGGCGGTGAAACCGGCGTCGACGGTGACCACCGTTCCGGTGACCATCCGGGAGTCGTCCCCGGCCAGCCAGACCGCCGCGCCCGCGACATCGGCCGGGTCGACCAGGGAGTCGGTCGCCACCGACTCCAGATAGACCGCCTCCTGCTCCTCGTAGCTGATGCCGAGCGCGTCGGCGACGACCGCCGTCATCTGGCCGTCCACGGCGGGGTCGTCCCGGACCGGCCCCGGACAGAGGGCGTTGACCCGGATGTTCGCGGGCGCGTAGTCCAGCGCCGCGGCCTTGCTCAGACCGACCAGTCCGTGTTTGGAGGCGACATAGCCGGCGAAGTGGCGATAGCCCACGAGACCGGCGGTCGAGGCGACATTGACGATGCTGCCCGCCCGCTGGGCCAGCATCACCGGGGCGACCGCGGTGATCAGCCGCCAGGGCCCGGAGAGGTTGACCTCCAGCATCACCCGCCACTCGTCCTCGGTGACCTCGTGGGCGGGCCGCCCGGAGGGCGCCCCCACTCCCGCGTTGTTGATCAGCGCGTCGATCCGGCCGAACCGGTCCACCGCGGCCGTGATCGCCGAGGCGACCGCTTCGGCCGAACGGACATCGGCCGGGGCTACCAGTACGGCCGCCCCGTACTCGCGGCAGAGCCGCGCGGTCCGCTCCAACTGGTCCGCGGAACCCAGAGGGTAGGGGATCTCCGGCAGATCGCCGGAGATGTCGACCAGGACGAGATCCGCGCCCTCCTCGGCCGCCCGGACGGCGCACGCCCGGCCGATGCCCCGGGCCGCCCCGGTGATCACCACGGTCTTCTCACGCAGCGCCATGGACGGCCTCCTCCGGACGGCCGGGGCCCCCGGCGACGGTCGTGGAGATCAGTTCCAGCAGCGGCCCGGGGTCGTCCGCCGGGTACATATGGCCCCCGTCGACCCCGACCAGGTCGAAACCGCCGGTCGTCACCTCCCGCCAGCGGTCCACGTCGGCCCGGGACACGAACGCGTCGCCGGTGGCGTACACGGCGGTCACCGGCACGTCGAGCGGACCTCCGTCGCCCGGCCGGTAGCCCTCGTCCATCGCGAAGTCCGCCCGCAGCGTCGGCAGCAGCAGCTCCCGGATCTCCGGTACGTCGAAGGCGGGGTAACTCCGTCCGGTGGTCTTCTCGACATGGGCGAGGAAGGCGTCGTCGGAGAGCGCCGACACATCACTGGCCGGTCCGGCGGACGGCGGGCGCGCGGCGCTGACGAACAGCCGGACCACCTCGACACCGGAGACCGCGGTGATCCGGCGGGTGAGTTCATAGGCGAGCACCGCACCGAGGAAGCAGTGCCCGAAGAGGGCGACGGGACCGTCCCCCGCCGCGTCCAGCGCCGCCGGAAGCAGTCCGTCCGCCGCCCGGTGCACATCCCGGTACGGCTCCTCGTCCAGCAGGCGCTCCCGGCCGGGGAGTGCGAGCGGTGCCGCCACGACGCCGCGGAGACCCGTCTTGTTCCACGGGTGGAAGAAGTTCGCGCCGCCCCCGGCGAACGGAAGACAGAGCAAGGGGACCCCGTCCCGCTCCGAAGTCGTCGGCTTGGTCACTGCATCGCCTCCAGGCGGGGCTCCCGTACGGTTTCTGACGGCCGTCGGGGGCGGATGGATGGTGGATGTCGAACCGTGCGCGACGCCGTACCGCCGTACCGCCGTAATGCCGGAGTTCGGGCGGCGGGGCGCCGGGGAGCTCTCCGGGGAATTCGGCACCGGAATTCCCTTACCGCGCGATTCCCCGCCCATTCCCGCGCCCGATGGGCCGAATCGACTACGGCACGCATTTCGAGCGGGCCCGGACACGGGTCCGGCTCCGCCATCGTGGCACAGAACACCGGGGGGATACAGATCCGGTCCGGTGACCGGGAGAACGGCTTTCCCGCCGTCCTTGCGACGCCGCCGGACGGCACTTAGCGTGGCGTCAGCATTCCGGGCCGCCGTGGATGCCGGGTGTCCCGTCGACAGGACGAAGCCGACCCCGGGAACCAGCGCCCGCACCGGCGATTTCCGATTTCCCCGGCAGGACCCCCGTGACGATCGAGGACGGTGGCAGTGGTGAGTACGAACCCTTTCGATGACGAGGACGGCCGTTTCCACGTCGTGGTGAACGACGAGGACCAGCACTCCCTGTGGCCGCTGTTCGCCGAGGTGCCCGCGGGCTGGCGGGTGGTCTTCGGCGAGGCGTCCCGGGCCGAGTGCCTGGAGTACGTCGAGCGGAACTGGACCGACCTGCGCCCCCGGAGCCTGCGGGAGGCCATGGCGGCGGACTGACCGCCCCCTCCGGCCCGGCCGGGCGGTCCGTCGACGTCCGGACGAACACCTCGACGGGGAGAGAAGGCTGTGGAGGACACCCTGTGAGAACCGTGAGCGGACCCGGAACGATGCCGTCGGCCACCGGCGGCGACCCCGCGCAGCGCGATGTCGTGCTGTCGTTCGTCGGCAAGCAGACACAGGTACGGAAGACGGGGATGATCTTCCCGGAGACGCTGTCGGAACGGTCCTGGGAGCGGATCGGATCCAGTCTGCGCGAGCTGTCGAACTCCTCCGCCTGGTGGCTCGGCGACTGGCTGGTCTTCGGCGAGGCCGCCTACGGCTGGCGGCGCTACCGGGAGGCGATCGAGCGTACCGGGCTCGACTACCAGACCCTGCGCAACTACGCCTGGGTGGCCCGGCGGTTCGAGCACGACCGCCGCCGGGACACCCTCAGCTTCGCCCATCACGCCGAGGTGACCCGGCTGTCGCCGCCGGAGCAGGACTACTGGCTGCGCCGGGCCGAACAGCGCAAGTGGTCGCGGAACGAGCTGCGCCGGGCGGTCAGGGCCGGTCTCGCGGAGCAGTCGGGACCAGCCGGGACCCTGCCGGCTCCCGGCGACCGGCAGCCGGGCACCACCCCACCACCCGCCGGAGCCACGGCCGCAGCCGGAGCCGGAGCAGCGGCCACGGCCACGGTCGCAGCCGGAGCCGGAGCCGGAGCCGGTGAGCGGCCCCCGGCGGGTACGACGCTCACCATCGAACTCTCCGCCGGACAACTCGACCACTACGCCGAGGCCGCCGCCGCCCACGGCCTGCCCGTCGGCCAGTGGGTGACCCGGGTCCTGGACGCCGCCGGGCGGCGCCCCGTCTGAGCACCCGGCCCCGGCCGCGTACCGACGATCGCCACGTCCGGTGCACCCCCACGGCACCGGCCGCGGACCGCCACGACCCCGGTGCCCGGCCGGACGCGCGCTACCCATCGGAGCCGATTGATGATTCTTCAGGGACAGCGGGTCGCCCTGCCCCCGGCGCCCCTCGTACACCGGCGGTTCGAGACGCACGCCGCCGCCGCCCCCGGCGCCGTCGCCGTCGTCCACGGCGAACAACGGGTGACCTACGGCGAGCTGAACGCACGGGCCAACCGGTTCGCGCACTTCCTCGGCGCCCGGGGCCACGGCCGGGGCACCCTCGTCGGAATCTGCCTCGACTACTCGGTCGACATGGTCGTCGCCCTGCTCGGCACGTTGAAGGCGGGCGCGGCCTACGTCCCGTTCGACCCGGCCTATCCGGCGGCACGGCTGCGGCTGCTGCTCGGCCAGGTCCCCGGTCTCGCCCTGATCGTGGCCTCCCCGGAGACGGCCGCCCTGGTCGAATCGGCCGATGCCGAGGTGATCCTCCTCGACCGGGGGGCCGGGCGGACGGCGGACTTCCCGGCGACCGATCCCGCCGTCGCGATCTCCGGCGACGACATCTGCTACGCGGTCTTCACCTCGGGTTCGACCGGGGTCCCGAAGGTGACGGCCGTACGCCACGAGGGCTGGTTCAATCTGCTGAACTGGCTCCGGACCGACTACCGGATGCACCGGGGATCGAGCCATCTGGTCGTCAGCGCCTTCGGCTTCGACCTCTCCCAGCGCGCCCTGATGGCGCCCCTGTTCTGCGGCGCCACCCAGCATCTGATGACCAGCCGGAACTTCGACCCGGCACTCGCCCACCGGCTGCTGGGCCGGTACGGCATCCGGGTGGTGCACTGCGCTTCCAGCACCCTGTATCTGCTGGTCGAATGGGAGACCGCGCGCGGCGGTGACGCCCTCGCGCGGCTGGATCACATCCTGTTCGGCGGGGAGCCGCTGCGCGGTGAGCGGATCATGGACTGGGCCCGGCGGGACGGCACCGCCTGCACCCTGCTGCACCAGTACGGCGTCGCCGAGTGCACCGACGTCGCGACCTCGTACGACCTGTCGGGCTACCGGCCGGACGAAGACGACATCCCCCCGGTCGGCACCCCGGCCCACAACACCGGCGTCCTGATCGCCGACGAACGGCTGCGGGGCGTCGGGCCGGGGGAGTACGGCGAGATCTGCATCTTCGGCACCGGCGTCGGCGCGGGCTACCTCAACGGCGGCCCCGAATCCGGGCGCTTCACCACGGCCCCGGTCGACGGCGTACCGCGCGGCCTGTACCGCACGGGTGACCGGGGCCGGGTGACCGAGACGGGCCAACTCGTCGTCGCCGGGCGGCTGGACGCCCAGGTGAAGATCTGCGGCACCCGGATCGACCCGGCCGATGTCGAGCGCGCCCTGGGCCGGATCGCCGGAGTCCGGGAGGCCGCCGTGGTGGCCGTCCGCACCGGCTCGGGCGAAGTCCGGCTGATCGCCTTCGTCGTCCCGGCGGGCGACGGCCGTACCGGGGACGAACTGCGTGCCCGGCTTCTGGAGACCCTGCCCCGGAACATGGTTCCGGCCAGTTTTCTGAGCATTCCCCGGCTGCCCCTGAGCCCGCATGGAAAAGCCGATCGCGCGGCCCTCGCCGACGCCTGGCGCGACCGGTACGCCGACGACGGACCGGGACGGTAGCCACCGGCTCCCGCCGACCACCGAGAGGAAGACGATGCTTGCCGAAGCGGTACGCCGTATCTGGTGCCGGGAACTGGAACGCGACGACATCTCCGCAGACGACGACTTCTTCGCCCTCGGCGGCCAGTCCGTGATCATGGCCAGGATTCAGATGGCCTATATCGAGGAGCTGGGTGTCGAAGTGCCGGTGGATCAGATGTTCCGCAATCCCACGGTGCGATCGATCGTCGCGTTTATCGAGCGGGCGGCGAAGGCCGGTAACACCGAGGGCGCCGAAGACGAAGCCCCGGGCGCGGTCACCCCCCGGTGATATCCATCGCTCCGGCCGACCGGATAAATACCGACCTCACCGGCAGAGAGGCGCCATGTACGACATCATTGTCATAGGTGCCCGGTGCGCGGGTTCACCGGCGGCCATGCTCTTCGCCCGGCGGGGATATCGCACCCTGCTGCTGGAGAAGGCGCGATTCCCGAAGGACACACTCTCCTCCCACTACATCCATCAGCCCGGCGTGGCCCTGCTCGGCCGCTGGGGACTGCTCGACCGGCTGCGGGCCGCGGGCTGCCCGCCGATCGACCGGGAGAGCTACCGGGGCCCCGGGGTCCGGCTGGACGGCTTCTCCCTGCCGGTCGACGGCTATCGGACCACCTACGCGCCGAGGCGGTTCGTCCTGGATCCGATCCTGGCGGGCGGAGCCGTGGCGGCGGGCGCGGAGTTCCGGGAGTCCTGCGCCGTCACCGGTCTGATCCACGACGGCGACCGGGTCGCCGGGGTGCGGTACACCACACCGGGCGGCACCGAGACGACGGAACGGGCGCGGCTGGTCGTCGGCGCGGACGGGATGCGGTCCCTGGTGGCCCGTACCACCGGGGCGCGGAACGTCGTGGAACACCCGCGGATGTCCTGTGTCTACTACAGCTACTGGGCCGGGGTGCCCTCCGGCTTCGAGATCCACGAACGGCCGGGCCGGTGGATCGTCGCCGTGCCCACCAACGACGGCCTCACCCTGGTCATGGCGTACTTCCCGCAGGCCGAGTTCGCCCGGGTCCGGACGGCGGTGGAGGCCCACTGGCTCGAAGCCGTCCGGACGACCGCCCCCGAACTCTTCGCCCGGATGGCGGCGGGCGAGCGGGCCGAGCAGTTCTACGGCACCGGGCACCAGGAGAACTACTTCCGCCGGGCGTACGGCCCCGGGTGGGTCCTGCTCGGCGACGCGGTCCACCACAAGGACTCCATCACCGCCCGGGGGATCACCGACGCCTTCCTCCAGGCCCAGTCGCTGACCGACCACGTCGGGGACCGGCTCCACGACGGCCCGGCGCTGGAGGAGGCCCTGAAGGGCTACCAGGACGACCTCGATGACACCTTCTCCGACATCTACCAGGGCGCGCTCAACGTGGCGGAGCTGAAGCCCGAGGGGCGGACCGCGATGCTCCGGCATCTCACCGGCCACCAGGAGCTGACCGACCGGTACTTCTCGACGGTGTCCGGCGCCTGCTCCATCGACGACTTCTACAACGCCGAACTCCTGGCGGTCCTCGACCGGAACTGAGCCGCCGGCCGCGCCCCGGCAGCCCTACCCCCTTGGAGAGACGATGATCCCGTTGTCGTTCGCGCAGCGCCGACTGTGGTTCGTGGACCGGTTCGAAGGCCCTTCGCCGACGTACAACGGCGCCTTCGCCCTGCGGCTCGGCGGCGAGCTGGACGCGGGCGCGCTGGAGGCGGCCCTCCGCGATGTCGTCGACCGGCACGAGGTCCTCCGTACGGTGATCGTCGAGGACGCCGGCGGCGTACCGCACCAACGGGTACTGCCGCTCGAGGAGAGCCCGTTCCGGCTGCCGGTCGTACCGGTCGCGGCGGACGACGAATCGGCGGCCGTCCGGGAGGCGGCCACCGCGACCTTCGACCTCGCCGCCGACATCCCGGTACGCGCCGTACTGCTGCGCCGCGGACCCACCGAACACACCCTGGTCCTGGTGATGCACCACATCGCCGTCGACGGGGAGTCCTTCGCCCCCCTGTTCCGCGATCTCATCACCGCCTACACGGCCCGCCGGGACGGCGGCGCCCCGGTGTGGGAGCCGCTGCCGGTGCAGTACGCGGACTACACGCTCTGGCAGCGGGACGTCCTCGGCGACGAGACCGATCCCGGCAGCCTCGCAGCCGCGCAGCTCGCGTACTGGCGGCAGACCCTCGCCGGACTGGCCCAGCCCCTGGCCGTCCCCACCGACCGCCCGCGCCCCAGAACCATGGGCCACCGGGGCGACACCGTCCGCTTCACCGTCGACCCCGGGGTGCTCCGGGCCGTGGAGGAGCTGGCCGCCGGGGCCGACACCACGGTCTCGATGGTGATGCACTCCGCCCTCGCCGTACTCCTGCACCACCTGGGCTGCGGCGACGACATCCCCATCGGCGCGCCGATCGCGGGCCGGACCGACGAGGAGCTGAGGGAACTCGTCGGCTTCTTCGTCAATACCTGGGTTCTCCGGGTCGACCTCTCCCGGAACCCGACCTTCCGTCAGCTGCTCGGGCGGGTCCGGGACCGGGCCCTCGCCGCCTACGACCACCAGGACCTGCCGTTCGAGCGGCTGGTGGAGCTGCTGAACCCGGACCGGTCCACCGCGTACAACCCGTTCTTCCAGGTGATGCTCGCCTGGCAGCCGCCCGTACCGGCGGCCTCGTTCCCCGGCCTCGACGCCCGGTCCGAACGGCTGGAGACCGGGACCGCCAAGTTCGATCTCTTCTTCGATCTGATCCCGGACGGTACGGGCGGGGCCACCGGCCGGCTGGAGTACGCCACCGACCTCTTCGACCGCGCGACCGCCGAGGACATCGCGCACCGCTTCGTCCGTGTGCTGGGGCGGCTGGTGGCCGACCCGGGGCGGCCGGTCGGCGGGCTCGACGTCCTCGCCCCGGCCGAACGGGACCGGCTGCTCACCGCATTCAACGACACCGCCGCCGAGACGTCCGCACTGACCGTCCCCGAACTCTTCGAAGCCCGGGCGGCCCGGACCCCGGACGCCCCGGCGATCGTCTGCGAAGGCCGGACCCTGACCTACCGCGGACTCGGCGAACGGGCGGACGAGGTCGCCCGGGAGCTGGCCCGGCGCGGCGCCGGACCCGAGGACCTGGTGGTGCTGGCCCTGCCCAGGACCGAGGACCTGGTGGTGGGGCTGCTGGGGATCCTCAAGTCCGGCGCCGCCTATCTCCCGCTGGACCCCCGCCATCTCGGCGGGCGGGCGGAGACCGTGTTCGCCGAGGCGGCGCCCCGGTTCGCCGTCGCCGACGCCGCCACCCGGCGCGCACTGCCCGGGGACGGCCTCGTGACCGTCGAGATCGACCGGGGCGCCGTCCGGGCGGACGCCGGGGGACCACCGGACACCGGTGCCCCGATCCCGCCACCGCACCCCGACAACCCGGCCTATGTGATGTACACCTCCGGCTCCACCGGGCAGCCGAAGGGCGCGACGATCACCCACCGCAATGTCGTCAACGGGATCCGGGAGCTGATCCGGGTCCTGGACACCCCGCCCGGCTGGCGGATCCAGTCGGGGACGTCCGTCAACTTCGACGTGTCGGTCTTCGAGCTGCTGACCACCCTCGCCACCGGCGGTACGGCCGAGATCGTGGCCGACCTGCCGTCGCTCGCCGACCGCGACACCTGGGACGGCCGGGTGATCAGCGCCGTCCCCTCGGTCCTCGGGGAGCTGGTGGACCACCTGGCGAAGGCGCCCGACGTCCGGACGGTCGTCCTCGCCGGAGACGTGTTCCCCACCCGGCTGGTACACGAGCTGCGCCGGGTACTGCCCGGGGCGCGGATTGTGAACTCGTACGGACAGAGCGAGAGCTTCTACGCCACCACCTACGCCCTCGCCCCGGACGAGGAATGCCCGGACGGCGACGTCGTCCCCATCGGCACCCCGCTGGGAAACATGCGCGCCTATGTGCTGGGCCCCGGACTCGCCCCCGCGCCCCAGGGCGTCGTCGGCGAGCTGTACGTGGCCGGGATCTGCCTCGGCCGGGGCTACCACCACCGCCCGGGCCTCACCGCGGAACGCTATACGGCGAACCCGTTCGGCCCCCCGGGCGAGCGGATGTACCGCACCGGCGACCTCGCCCGCTGGAACGCCGACGGGCAACTGGAGTGCGTCGGCCGGGCCGACGGCCAGGTCAAGGTCCGCGGCTTCCGGATCGAGACCGCCGAGGTCGAGGCGGCCGTCGCCGCGCACCCGGGGATCAGCCAGGCGGTGGTGATCGCCCGGGAGGCCCCCTCCGGCGGGCGGCGGCTCGTCGCCTATGTCGTACACACCGGTGACGGCGCCGTCGGGGACGACGGCGCCGGAGGCATCGGCGACGTGTCGCACGTCCTGGCCGGTGCCTCCGCCGCCGAGCTGCGGACCTTCGTCGCGGCCCGGCTCCCCGACTACATGGTGCCGTCGGCCTTCGTCACCCTCGGCCGGCTGCCGCTCGGGCCGACCGGCAAACTGGACCGGTCGGCGCTGCCCGAGCCGGAGTTCACCGGCGAGGTCTACCGGGCGCCCCGGACCGAGACCGAACGGATCGTCACCGCCGTCTACGCCGATGTCCTCGGCGTCGACCGGGTCGGCGCCGACGACGACTTCTTCGCCGTCGGCGGCGACAGCCTGCGGTCGATCCAGGTGGTGGCCAGGGTCAGGGCCCGGGGCCTGGAGCTGACCACCCGGGAGGTCTTCGAGCACCGGACTGCGGCCCGGCTCGCCGAACTGGCCGCGGCCCGCGGCACCGGGGCTCCCGGACCCGCCGAGGACACCGGCGGCGCCACCGGCCCCATGCCGCTGCCGCCGGTGGCTCGCCAGATCTTCGAACACGGCGGCGGACTGGACCGGTTCGCCATGTCGATGGTCCTGGAGCTGCCCGCTGGCATCGACGCGGCCGGGCTGGCCGCGACCCTCGACGCAGTACTCGACCGGCACGATCTGCTCCGGGCCCGGCTGGTCCGGGACGGCGGCCTCTCCCTCGACGTCCCCGGGCCGGGCTCCGTACGGGCGGCGGACCTGATCCACCGCGTCCCCTGCGACGATCGGTGGGACGAGCCCTCCCGGCTCGCGGCGGCCCGGCGGGAACTGGCCGACGCGGCCGGACGGCTCGAACCGGAGAACGGGACCATGGCGGCCTTCGTCTGGTTCGACGCCGCCCCGGCTGCGGGCCGACTGCTCGTCGTCCTGCACCACCTGGTGGTCGACGGCGTCTCGTGGCGGATCCTGATGGCGGACCTCGCCGAGGCGTGGCGACGGGTCCGGTCCGGCCGGACGCCCGGACCGGCGACGGGCGGAACCTCGGCCCGGCGGTGGGCGGCGGCGCTGGAGACCGAGGCGCGCACCCCGGAGCGGACGGCGGAGCTGGCGTACTGGCGGGAAGTGCTGGAAACCCCGGAGCAGCCGCTGGGCAGCCGCGCGTACGACCCGGCGGTCGATCTGATGTCGACCGTCGACAGCGTCCGGGTCCGGCTCTCCGCCGAGGTCACCGAGGCCGTACTGACCACCCTCCCGGCGGCCTACCGCGCCACCGGAACCGATGTCCTGCTCGCCGCCCTCGCCCTCGCCCTCGAACGGTGGCGGGGCACGGAAGGACCCACCCTGGTCCGGCTGGAGGGCCACGGCCGGGAGGAACACCTGCTGCCCGGTGCCGACCTCTCCGGCACCGTCGGCTGGTTCACCAGCATGTACCCGGCCCGGATCGACACCGGCGGTACGGACCCGGTCGCCGCCGCCGCGGGCGGCCCCGAGGCGGGCCGGGCGGTCAAACGGGTCAAGGAGCAGCTCCGGAGCATCCCCGGCAAGGGCGTCGGCTACGGGCTGCTGCGTTATCTGAACCCGGAGACGGCCCCCGGACTCGCCGGATACCCGGCACCGCAGATCGGCTTCAACTACCTGGGCCGGATCTCCGGCACCGATGTGCCCGAGGCGCTGCGCGCCGACGGCTGGGGCCCGGCGCCCTGGTCGGCCGAGCTGGCGCCGCTGCCCGACCCCGATCTGCCCGCCCTCTCCGCCCTGGAGGTCGGCGCGGTCGCCGTCGACACCCCCGAGGGCACCCGGCTGGAAGCGGCGTTCATGTTCGCCGGGGGAGTGCTCTCCCGGGAACGGACCACGGAGCTGGCCGAGCTGTGGGCCGAGCAGCTGCGCGGGATGGCCGGACACGCCGCCGGCCCCGGCGGCGGCGGGCTGACCCCGTCGGACGCCCCGCTGGTCCGGGTGGCCCAGTCCGAGATCGAGACCTGGGAGGAACGGTACGGCCGCCTCACGGCCGTCTGGCCCCAGGCACCCGGCCAGTCCGGGATCCAGTTCCAGGCCGCGGTCGCCGACGGCTCCTTCGACGTCTACCACATGCAGTTCGTGCTCCGGCTCTCCGGCGACATCGACCCGGCGCGGATGCGCGCGGCCGGACAGGCCCTGCTCGACCGCCATCCCAATCTGCGCTCCGCGTTCCTCACCGGCGCGGACGGCGAACCGGTCCAGGTCGTACCGGAACACGTCGTCCTGCCCTGGCGGCAGATCGATCTCACCGGGCTCGACCCGGCGGCCCGGGACGCGGCGCTCGACACGGTCCTCGCCGAGGACCGGGCCGACCAGCTGGACCCGGCCGTGCCGCCGCTGTTCCGGCTGGCGCTGCTCACCGACGGCCCCGGGCGGGCCGCCCTCGTCCTGACGGCTCATCACACCGTGTTTGACGGCTGGTCGTCGCCCCTGGTGTTCAAGGATCTGATCCAGCTCTACGCCGGGACCCACCAGCTCGCCCCGGTCCGGGGCTACGGCGACTATCTGGCCTGGCTCTCGACCCGGGACCGGGCGGCGTCGGCGGCCCGCTGGACAGCCGAGCTGGCCGGCTTCGACCAGCCGACCCTGGTGGCCCCGGACAACCCCCTGCGGGAGAAGGCGTCCGCACTCGGCCGGGTCGAGGTACCGCTGACCATCGACAAGGGCCGGGAACTCGCCGCGCGGGCCGCCGGGCTCGGCGTCACCCTCAACACCCTCGTCCAGGCGGCCTGGGGCATTCTGCTGAGCAAGCTCACCGGGCAGACCGATGTGGTGTTCGGGGCCGCCGTCAACGGCCGCCCGGCGGATCTGCCCGGGTCGGACGAGATGGTCGGCCTCTTCGTCAACTCCCTCCCGATCCGGGTGCTCTGCCCGCCCGGCCGGACCGTGGCCGAGGTCGTCACCGGACTCCAGGACCGGCAGACCGCCCTGCTCGACCACCACTTCTACGGGCTGGCCGACATCCAGCGCGATGTCGGTATGCCCGCCCTGTTCGACACGATGATCGCGTTCGAGAACTATCCGGTCGACCGTGAGGGCATCGTCGAGGCCAATGCCTCGGCGGGCTTCACCATCGACGGCATCCGGCCCTTCGCCGGATCGCACTACCCGCTCAGCCTCAACGCCTCCGACCCCTATCTGCGGCTCTCCCTCGACTACCAGAACAACCTCTACGACCGGGCCGAGGCCGAGACGATCGCCGCCCGGCTGGTCCGGGTACTGGAACAGATCCGGACCGACCCGGCGGTCCCCGTCGGGGCCGTCGACGTCCTCACCGACCAGGAACGGGAGTGGTCCCTCAACGGCGTCAACGACACGTCGTACGCGTACCCGTCGCCCGGCGACACCCTGCCGGACGCCTTCGAGCGCCGGGCCGGGGAGCGGCCCGACGACCTCGCGGTGATCGCCGCGGGGGAGCGGCTGACCTACGGCGAGCTGAACCGGCGGGCCAACCGGCTGGCGCACTGGCTGATCGAACGCGGCGCCGGGCCCGAACGGCTGATCGCGGTACGCGTCCCCCGCTCCGCCGAACTGGTGGTGGCCCTCTACGCGGTGATCAAGACGGGCGCGGCCTATCTGCCGGTGGGCACCGATCTGCCCGAGGACCGGGTCCGGCGGATCCTCGACGACGCCCGCCCGCTGCTGGTACTCGGCACAGAGCCGCCGGACACCTCCGGATACCCGTCGGCGAACCCGGAGCGCGCGCTCTCACCCGACCACGCGGCCTATGTCATCCACACCTCCGGCTCCACCGGCCGCCCCAAAGGCGTCCAGGTGACGCACCGGGCGATCGTCAACCGGCTCCGGTGGATGCAGCACGCCTACGGGCTCACCGCCGGGGACCGGGTCCTCCAGAAGACCCCGGCGTCGTTCGACGTCTCGGTCTGGGAGTTCTTCTGGCCGCTGGCCGAGGGCGCCGCCCTGGTGGTCGCCGACCCCGAAGGGCACAAGGACCCCGGCTATCTGGCCCGGCTGATCACCGAGGAGTCCGTCACCACCTGCCACTTCGTACCGTCGATGCTCCAGGCGTTCCTCGCCGCACCGGCCGCCGCCGACTGCGCCGGAACCCTGCGCCGGGTCTTCAGCAGCGGCGAGGCCCTGACCCGGGAGACCGCCCGCGCCTTCGCCCGTACCCTGCCCGGCGTCGGACTGCACAACCTGTACGGACCCACCGAGGCGGCCGTCGACGTCACCTACCACGCCTGCGGCCCCGGCGACTCCGGCGCCGTACCGATCGGCGTACCGATCTGGAACACCCGGGTGTACGTCCTGGACCGGGCGCTGCGTCCGGTACCGCCCGGGGTCCCCGGCGAGCTGTATCTGGCCGGGACCGGGCTGGCCCGGGGCTATCTCGGGCAGGCCGCGCTCACCGCGGGCCGGTTCGTCGCCTGCCCCTACGGCGGGCCCGGCGCGCGGATGTACCGCACCGGCGATCTCGTACGGTGGGACCGCGCCGGGCGCCTCGACTACCTCGGCCGGACCGACGACCAGCTGAAACTGCGCGGCTTCCGGATCGAACCGGCCGAGATCGAGGCGGCGCTGACCGCGCATCCGGCGGTACGGCAGGCCGCCGTGATCGCCCTGACCGACGCGACCGGCGACCGGCGGCTCAGCGGCTACGCGGTGGTGGACCCCGAGACGGCCCCCGGGGTGGCCCGCCGGCTGGCGCTCGCCGGGACCGGCCGCCTCACCGGGGTCGAACTGCACGAACTGCCCAACGGCATGACGGTCGCCGGACGGAACAAGTCGAATATCGGCTATCTCTACGACGAGATCTTCCGGCGCGGCGAATACGCCCACGGCGGCATCACCATCGGCGACGGCGCCCGAATCCTCGACATCGGCGGACACATCGGCATGTTCGGGATCTGGGCCGGGTCCCGGGCACGCGGTGTCCGGATCCACGCCTGCGAACCGATCCCGGAGACGGCCGCCTTCTACCGGCTCAACGCCGAACTCCACGGCCTCGACGCCGTGGTGACGGAGTACGGCATCGCCGAAGCCGAGGGACGCGCCACCTTCACCCACTACCCCGAGATGTCCCTGATGTCGGGGCGCTTCGCGGACGAGGCCGCGGAACGGAAGACCCTGCGCCGGGTGATCGCCAATGAGTCCCGCCCCGGCGACGACCCCGGCGGCGCCGGGTCGGGTACCGGAGACGACGAGCGCCTCACCGACGAGATGCTCACCGACCGGCTGGCGAGTACCCGGATCGAAGTGGAGCTGCGTACCGTCTCCCAGCTCATCCGGGAACACGGACTGACCGAGGTCGACCTGCTGAAGATCGACGCCGAGCGGAGCGAACTGGCCGCCCTGCGCGGCATCGAACCGGCGCACTGGCCGCTGATCCACCAGATCGTGGCCGAGGTCCACGACACCGACGACAGGGTCGCGGTCGTCACCGGACTCCTGGAGACCAGGGGATTCCGGGTCGCCGTCAGAACCCCGGAGGGCCTCGACGGCACCGGCATGTTCCAGCTGTACGCCACCCGGCCCGGCCGGAACACCCCGACCCCGACCCCCGCCGCCCCCGCCGACTGGCACACCCCCGACCAGCTCGCCCGCGATCTCCGGACCCGGCTGGCCCGGCAGCTCCCCGACTACATGGTCCCCGCGCAACTGACCGTCCTCGACGCCCTGCCACTGACCTCCAGCGGCAAACTCGACCGCGCCGCGCTCCCCGCGCCCGACCGCGCCCCCACCACCGCCGGACGAGCACCGCGCGACCACCACGAGAAGGTCCTCTGCCGCCTCTTCGCCGAACTGCTCGGCACCGAGGAGATCGGCATCGACACCGACTTCTTCGAAAGCGGCGGGCACTCACTGCTGGCCACCCGGCTGATCGGGCGCGTCCGTACCGAACTCCGGGTCGATGTGAAGGTCACCACGGTGTTCCGGAACCGGACCGTCGCCCGGCTGGCGGAGCAGATCAAGAAGCTGGCCACATCGAAACGCCCTCAGCTGCGACAGATGACCGTACAGGAGTAGCGTCGATGATCCCGTTGTCCTTTGCCCAGCGCCGGATGTGGATCCTCCACCGGATGGAAGGCCCGTCGGCGACGTACAACCAGCCGTTCGTGCTCCGCCTCGAAGGACCGCTCGACCCGGCGGCCCTGGCTGCGGCGGTGACCGATGTCGTCACCCGGCACGAGAGTCTGCGCACCCTGGTCGCCGAGGACCCCGACGGGAACCCGGCACAGCGGATCCTCGGCCCGGCGGAGGCCGAACCCCCGTTCCGCGTGGTCGACGTGGCCCCCGACCGGGTGGACGCCGCCGTCCACGAGGCCGCCCGGGAGGTCTTCGACCTGCTCACCGAACCACCCCTGCGGACGACCGTGTTCCGGACCGGGCCCCTGGACCATGTGGTGGCCTTCGTCTTCCACCACATCGCCGCCGACGGGGCGTCGATGGCACCGTTCCTGCGGGATCTGATGACGGCGTACGAGGCCCGCCACCGGGGGCGGGCACCCGACTGGGCCCCGCTCCCGATCCAGTACAAGGACTACACCCTGTGGCAGCGGCAGCTGCTGGGCGACGAAACCGACCCGGAGAGCGTCGCCGCCGCACAGCTCGCCTACTGGCGCGACGAGCTGACCGGCGTACCGCAGCCGCTGCAACTGCCCCTCGACCGGACCCGGCCCCCGGTCGCCGGGCACCACGGCGGCGCCGTCCCCTTCGCCCTCTCCCCCGAACTCCTGGCCCGGCTCCAGAAACTGGCCGTCGACCGGGGAGCCACCGCGCCCATGGTGGCCCAGGCGGCGCTGGCGGTCCTGCTGCGGAAACTGGGCGCGGGCGACGACATCACCATCGGCAGCCCGATCGAGGGCCGCGCCGACGAACAGCTCGACGATCTGATCGGGTTCTTCGTCAATACCTGGGTACTCCGCGCCGACCTCAGCAAAGACCCCGGATTCGGCGAACTCCTGGAGCAGATCAGGGAGAAGGCCCTCGCCGCCTACGACAACCAGGACATCCCCTTCGAACGACTGGTGGAGGTACTCGCCCCGGACCGCTCCACCGCCTACCAACCCCTCTTCCAGACCGCCTTGGGCTGGCAGTTCGTCTGGCCCGAGATCACCATGCCGGGCCTGCGGGTCACCCCCGTACCGGCGAGTACCGGCACCGCGAAGTTCGACCTCTTCCTCAATATCGTGCCGACCGCGGCCGGCGGCGCCCACGGGCTCCTGGAGTACGCCACCGAACTCTTCGACCACACCACGGCCACCGGCTTCGTCGACCGGTTCATCCGCGTCCTGGAGCAAGTCCTGGACGACCCGGCGATCCCCGTCGCCGCGATCGACGTCCTCTCCGCCGAAGAACGCGACCGGCTCCTCCACACGGTCAACGACACCGCCCGCCCGATATCCGACACCACCCTGCCCGACGCCTTCGAGGCCCGGGTCCGGCAGGACCCCGACGCCGTCGCCCTGATCGGCGAGACCGAGACCCTGACCTACCGGGAGTTCAACGAGCGGGCCAACCGGCTGGCGCACTGGCTCGCCGAACACGGCGCGGGCCCGGAAGAACTGGTGATGATCCGGCTGCCGCGCTCGGTGGAGTTGATGGTGGCGATCTACGCCGTCCTCAAGACCGGCGCCGCCTATCTGCCCGTGGACCCCGAACTCCCCGCCGACCGGGTGCGCTACCTCGTGGACGACGCCCGGCCACTGCTGACCCTGGACGACACCCCGCCCGACGTCTCCGGATACCCCCCGGCCGACCCGGAACGTACGCTCTCACCCGACAACACCGCCTACGTCGTCTACACCTCCGGCTCCACCGGAACACCCAAGGGCGTCCAGATCACCCACCGCTCCGCGGCCAACATGCTCGCCTGGCGCGCCGACCGGTTCCGGACCGGCCCCGGGGACCGCACCCTGATGAGCTCGTCCGTCGGCTTCGACGCCCTCGTCCCGGAAGCCTTCACCGCCCCGCTGACCGGGGCGGCCGTCGTCATCGCCCGCCCCGACGGCCGGCGCGACCCCCGCTACCTGGCCGAACTGATCCGGCGCACCGGCGTCACCGGAGCCTTCTTCGTCCCCTCCCTGCTCGAAGCCTTCGCCGCCGAACCCGCCGCCGCCGGGTGCACCGGCCTGCGCTGGCTGGAAGCGGGCGGCGAGGCGTTCCCCGCCGACCTCGCCGACCGGGTCGCCGCCCTGCTCCCCGGCTGCGAGATCCACAACCTCTACGGACCCACCGAAGCCGCCGTCGAGGTCACCGCGGCCCGCCACACCCCCGGCGCCGAACGGCTGCCGATCGGCGCACCCGCCTGGAACACCCAGCTGTACGTACTCGACCCGGCGCTGCGCCCGGTCGCGCCCGGAGTAGCCGGTGAGCTGTATCTGGCCGGTACCGGGCTCGCCCGGTCCTACCTGGGACGATCAGCCCTGACCGCGAACCGCTTCGTCGCCTGCCCCTACGGCACGCCGGGCACCCGGATGTACCGCACCGGGGACCTGGTCCGCTGGACCCGCGACGGCAAGGTCGAATACCTCGGCCGGACCGACGTCCAGATCAAGATCCGCGGCTTCCGGATCGAACCCGGCGAGATCGAACACGCCCTCATGGCACACCCGGGAGTCGACCGGGCCGCCGTCGTCGTGAGCGACACCCCGCGGGGCGGCCGGCGGCTGGTGGGATATGTGGTGCCCGCGTCCCGGGCCGCGACCGCCGACGCCGACGCCCAGGTGGACGAATGGCGCGACCTCTACGACGACACCTACGCCGACCCCGGGGACGCCGGGTTCGGTGAGGACTTCCGCGGCTGGAACTCCAGCTACACCGGCGAACCCATCCCCCTGGACGAGATGCGGGAGTGGCGCGACGCCGCCGTCGCCGCAGTACTGCGCCCGGCGCCCCGCCGGATCCTGGAGATCGGGGTCGGCTCAGGACTCCTGCTGGGCCGGATCGCCCAACGGGTCGACGAGTACTGGGGCACCGACATCTCCGCCCCGGTCGTGGCCCGGGTCCGGGCCCAGGCGGACCGGGCCGGGCAAGGCGACCGCGTCCACCTCACCGCCCGGCCCGCCGACGACACCACCGGACTGCCCGCGGGACGCTTCGACACCGTCGTCCTCAACTCCGTCGTCCAGTACTTTCCCGACACCGGCTATCTGGACCGGGTACTGAGCCGGGCGATGGAACTGCTCGCCCCGGACGGCCGGATCGTCGTCGGCGACGTACGCAACGCCACCACCCGCCACCTCCTGCACACCGCGATCCAGCGCGCCGCCCACCCCCACGCCTCCTACGAGGAGCTGCGCACCCTCGTCAGCCGCGAACTGCTGGCCGAACGGGAACTCGTCATCGCCCCCGAGTGGTTCACCGCCTGGGCCGCCGAGCACTCCGCCGCCGTCGACATCCGGCTGAAACCCGGCCGGGCCCACAACGAACTCACCCGGCACCGCTACGAAGTCGTCCTCCACAAGAACCCCGCCGGGGTTCTGGACCTGGCCCGGATACCCGCCGTGCCATGGGGCGGACACCTCACCGGTCTCACGGACCTCGCCGATCTCACCGACTTCGCCCGCCGCACCGGCGGCCCGGTCCGGGTGACCGGCATCCCCAACACCCGGCTGGCCGCCGAAGCCGCCCTCACCGCCGCCGCCGGACTCCTCGGCCGGACACCCCCCACCGGCACACCCGTCGACCCGGACGAACTGGTCCGGCACCTTCGCGAAAACGGCGCCGAAGCACTGATCACCTGGTCCGGCGAGGACGCCCGCCACTACGACGCCGTACTGCTGCCCGGACCACCAAACGGCTCCGCCGACCACGTCCACAACACCTACGTCCCCGGCGGCCCGCCCGGACGGCCCCTGGCCAACGCCCCCGTACTCGCCCGGTCGATCGGCCCCCTGCTCGGCGAGATCACCGCCCACCTCCGGTCCCGGCTCCCCGACTACATGGTCCCCACGGCGCTGGTCCCCCTCCCGGAACTGCCGCTCACCCCGAACGGAAAACTCGACCACCGCGCGCTGCCCGCACCCGACCCCACCCGGGCGTCCACCGGCCGGGCCCCCCGCGACTGGCGGGAAGAGACCCTCAGCGCCCTCTTCGCCGAGGTACTGGGCGCGGAGAGCGTCGGCATCGACAACGACTTCTTCGCCGCCGGGGGCGACAGCATCCGCTCCATCCAGGTCGTCGCCCGGGCCAGGGCGCGCGGGATCGAGGTCAGCACCCGGGAGATCTTCGAACACCGCACCGTCGCCCGGCTCGCGGAACTGGCCCGCGACCGCGCGGAGGAACGCCCCGTCCTGGCGGAGCTGCCCGGCGGCGCCACCGGACCGGTGCCCCTGCTGCCGACCGCCGCCCACGTCCTCGGCCTCGGCGGCGGCCTCGGCAGGCTCTGCATGTCCGGGCTGCTCACCCTGCCCGGTGACATCGACCGGGCCGGGCTGCTCGCCACCGTACAAACCCTGCTGGACCGGCACGACGTCCTCCGGTCCCGGCTCGACCGGGACCGGCCCGGCTGGTGGATCGAACCGCCCGGCACGACGGACGCGCGGGACCTGCTGCGCGAGATCCCGTACGACGGCGCCGCCCTCCAGGCGGAACTCGACGCCGCCGCGGACCGGCTCGACCCGGACGCCGGAACGATGGCGCAGTTCGTCCGGTTCACCTCCGCCACCGGCCCGGACCGGCTGCTGATCGTGCTGCACCACCTCGTCGTCGACGGCGTGTCCTGGCGGATCCTGGTCCCCGACCTGGTCGCCGCCTGGCAGCGGATCCGCGACGGCCGCCCCCCGGCACCGGCCACCGCCCCCGGCACCTCGTTCCGCCGCTGGGCGCACGCCCTGGCCGAGGAGGCGCTGACCCCGGAACGGATCGCGGAACTCCCCGCGTGGCGGCGGATCCTGGCGACCGACGAACCCGTGCTCGGCACCCGGGAACCCGACCCGGCGCTCGATACCGCCGCGACCGCCGACACCATCCGGGTCCGGGTCCCCGCCGAGGTCACCAGGACCGTCCTCGACACCCTGCCCGCCGTCTTCCGCTGCGGCCCGGACGACGGACTGCTGGCCGCCCTGGCGCTGGCCCTCGCCCAGTGGCGCCGCGCCCGCGACATCCCCGACGCCCCGGCCCTGATCAGGCTGGAGGGCCACGGCCGCGACGAGGACGCCGTACCCGGCGCCGACCTGTCGCGGACCGTCGGCTGGTTCACCGCCATGTATCCGGTACGGCTGGACCTCACCGGCATCGACCCGGCCGAAGCCCTCGACGGCGGCCCGGCCGCCGGACGAGCCGTCAAGGCCGTCAAGGAGCAGCTGCGGGCCGTCCCCGGCGGCGGCATCGGCTACGGACTGCTCCGCCGGCTCAACCCGGAGACCGCCGCCGTACTCGCCGGGTACCGGGAACCCCGGATCGGCTTCAACTACCTGGGCCGGACGTCCGGCGCCGACATCCCGGAGGAACTGCGCGGCCTCGGCTGGGCGCCCGACCCCGCCGGACCCGGACTGATCGCCGCGCCCGACGCCGACCTGCCCGTACTGTCGGCGCTGGAGATCAACGCGGTCGCCGTCGACACCGGCGCGGGCGACGAACTGACCGCCCACTTCGGCTTCGCCACCGGGGTGCTCTCCCGGGCCGACGTCACCGAACTCGCGGAGCTGTGGGTCCGGGCCCTGACCGCCCTGGCCCGGCACGCCACCACCCCCGGCGCCGGTGGACTGACCCCGTCGGACGCGCCCCTGGTTCCCGTCGGCCAGCCGGAGATCGACACCTGGGAGGGCCGGTACGGTCCGCTGGCCGAGATCTGGCCGGTCACCCCCGCCCAGTCCGGGATCCTGTTCCACTCGCTGCTCGCCGGATCGTCCTTCGACGCCTACCACGTCCAACTGGTCTTCCATCTCTCCGGCGACGTCGACCCGGACCGGATGCGCCGGGCCGGACAGGCCCTGCTGGACCGGCACGACAACCTCCGGGCCGCCTTCGCCGAGCGGGCGGGCGGCGACGTCGTCCAGATCGTGCCCGCCGCCGGGGTGACCCTGCCGTGGCGGTATCTCGACCTCACCGGCCACGGCACCCCGGAGCGCACCGAACTCTTCGAGGCGTTCCTCACCGAGGACCGGGCCGCCCACTTCGACCCCGCCGTCCCGCCGCTCATCCGGCTCGCCCTCGTCGTCCCCGAACCCGGCCGGGCCGAACTCGTCCTCACCGTCCACCACACCCTCTCCGACGGCTGGTCGTCCCCCCTGCTCATGCGCGACCTGCTGCTGCTCTACGCGTCCCACGGCGACACCACCGGACTGCCCCCCACCCGGAGCTACGGCGCATTCCTCGCCTGGCACGCCCGGCAGGACCGCGACGCCTCGGCCCGCGCCTGGGCGGCGGAACTCGCCGGAGCCGGCGAACCGACCCTGCTCGCCGCCCCCGGAACCGGCCCGGGCGAGGGCCTGGACCAGATCGCGATCAGCCTGCCGCCGGAACTGTCCGGCACCCTCCACCGGTACGCCGCCGACCAGGGCATCACCGTCAACACCCTGGTCCAGGGCGCCTGGGCGCTCCTGCTCGGACAGCTCACCGGCCGCCGGGACGTGGTGTTCGGCGCCACCGTCTCCGGCCGGCCGCCCGCCGTCCCCGACGTCGAATCGATGGTCGGGATGTTCATCAACACCCTGCCCGTACGGGTGGAGTACGCGCCCGGCGACACCTTCGCCGAACTCGCCACCCGGCTCCAGCACCGCCAGGCGGGCCTCCAGGATCACCACTACTACGGGCTCACCGAGATCCAGCGGGCGGCCGGACCGGGGAACCTCTTCGACACCCTGGTCGTCTTCGAGTCCTACCCCGTCGACCGCGAGGGCATCGGCGCCGCCACCGAGGCCGCCGACGGTATCGCCTTCACCGGACTGCGCCCGTCCAACGGCACCCACTACCCGCTCGCCCTGATGGCGGCGGCCGATCCGGATCTCCACTTCCTGCTCCAGTACACGCCCGGTGCCTTCGACCGGGACACCGTGGCGGCGTACGCGGCCCGCTTCGTCCGCCTCCTGGAGCGGCTGGCGGCCGACCCCGGACTGCCGGTCGGGCGGCTCGACCTCCTCGACCCGGCCGAACGCGACCGGCTGCTCGTCCGCCTCAACGACACGGCCGCCCCCACCCCGGACACCACGATCGACGGGCTGGTGGCGGCCCAGGCGGCCCGCACCCCGGACGCGGTCGCCGTCGTCGCCGGAGACGACACGCTCACCTACCGCGAACTGGCCGCCCGCGCCGACCGGCTGGCCCGCGCCCTGAGCGGACTGGGCGTGGGTCCGGAGTCACTGGTCGCGGTCGCCCTGCCGAGGACGGCGGAACTGGTGGTCGCCCTGCTCGCGGTGGTGCGGGCGGGCGGCGCGTATCTGCCCGTCGACCCCGGCTACCCCGGGCACCGTACGGCCGCCGTCATGGACGAGGCCCGGCCGTGTCTCGTCCTCACGGACTCCGCGACCGCACCACTGCTGCCGGAACACGACGCGCCCGACGTCCTCCTCGACATCCTCGGCCCGGCCGCGTACACCGGCGGCCCCGGCCGTCCGCCCCGCGCCGGGCAACTGGCCTATGTGATGTACACCTCCGGCTCCACGGGGCGGCCCAAGGGCGTCGCCATCACCCACGCCAATGTGGTCAACGGCGTACTGCGGCTCGCCGCCCGGCTGGACATGGCACCGGGCCACCGGCTGCTCGCCGGGACGTCGGTCAACTTCGATGTCTCCGTGTTCGAGATCTTCACGACCCTCGCCACCGGCGGCACCGTGGAAGTCGTCCGGGACGTCCTGGCGCTCGGCGAGGGCGCGGGCTGGAGCGGGGACGTCATCTCCACCGTGCCCTCCGCCTTCGCCGAACTCGTCGACGCCGTCGCGGACCGTACGCGGGTGGGGACCGTGGTCTTCGCCGGTGAGGCCCTGACCCCGGCGCTCGTCGAACGGACCCGGGCCGCCTTCCCCGGCGTACGGATCGTCAACGCCTACGGGCAGAGCGAGTCGTTCTACGCCACCACCCACACCGTCGACGACGACCCGGCGGGGGACCGGCCGGGTGGCGTCCCCGTCGGCACCCCGCTCGGCAATATGCGGACCTACGTCCTCGGCCCCGGACTGGTCCCCGTCCCCCCGGGCGCCGTCGGCGAACTGTACGTCGGCGGGAACGTGGGGCGCGGCTACCGGGGCCGGGCGGCACTGACCGCCGAACGGTTCGTCGCCGACCCGTTCGGGCCCGCCGGAGCCCGGATGTACCGTACCGGCGACTTGGCCCGGGTCGACGCCGGGAACCGGCTGGAGTACACGGGCCGGGGGGACGCGCAGATCAAGGTACGCGGATTCCGCGTCGAACCCGCCGAGATCGAGGCCGCCCTCACCGCGCACCCGGGGGTCGACCGGGCCGTCGTCATCGCCCGCGACCCGTCCGGCGACGGCACCGGGCCCCGGCTGATCGCCTACGCCGTGCCCGCCGGGACGGACCCGGAACCGGAATCCGCGACCGGTACGGACCCGACTCCCGGCACGGGCCCGGCGCCCGGCCCGGCGGCCCCCCGGGAGAGGCCCACCGGCGACAACGCCCGTCCCGGAACCGGCGACCTGCGGGCCTTCGTCGCGGCCCGGCTGCCCGACTACATGGTGCCGTCCGTCGTCGTCCTCATCGACCGGCTGCCCCTCGCCCCCAACGGCAAACTGGACCGGGCCGCCCTGCCCGAACCCGAGTACACCGGGACCGCCTACCGGGCCCCCGGCACGGCCCGCGAAGCGGCCCTCGCCGCGCTCTTCGCCGAAGTCCTCGGCGTGGACCGGGTCGGCGCCGACGACGGCTTCTTCGCCCTCGGCGGGCACTCCCTGCTCGCCACCCGGCTGATCAGCCGGGCCAGGGCCGAACTGGCGATAGAGATCCCCATCCGCAAGGTCTTCGACCTGCCGACCGTGGCCGCGCTCGCCGCGTGGACCGAGGAGTCGGCCGCCCCCCGCCGGCCCGGCCTGCGCAAGATGTTCGCAGAGGAGTAGAGGCGATGATCCCGCTTTCTTTCGCACAGCGCCGTATGTGGCTACTGCACCAGCTGGAGGGCGGGTCGGAGAACTGGAACATGCCGGCCGCGTTCCGGCTCACCGGCCCCTTGGACCACACCGCCCTCACCGAGGCGATCCGCGACGTCGTCGACCGGCACGAGATCCTGCGCACCGTCTACGGCACCACCGGCGACGGCGAACTGCACCAGCGGATCCTGCCGACGGCCGAGGGCGCCCCGGACGTACCGCTGACCGAGATCGCGCCCGACGACGTGGCCGCAGCGGTCGCCGAGGCCGTCGCCCACCGGTTCGACCTGGCCGCCGAGCCCCCGGTCAGGGTGAAACTGTTCCGCTGTTCGCCCGAGGAACACGTCCTGGTCCTCGTCGTGCACCACATCGCCACCGACGGCGCGTCGGGCGCGCCACTGGCCCGCGATCTGGCCACCGCCTACACCGCCCGCCGCGACGGCCGCGCACCCCGCTGGGACCCGCTGCCCGTGCAGTACAAGGACTACACGATGTGGCAGCGCGAGGTACTGGGCGACGTCACGGACCCGGAGAGCCTGGCCGCGACCCAGATCCGCTACTGGCGCGCGGAACTCGCCGATGTGCCGCAGCCGCTGAACCTGCCCCTGGACCGCCCCCGGCCCACGACACCCACCGGACGGGGCGCCACGGTCGACCTCGAAGTCGACCCCGAGGTGACGGCCGCCCTCCAGCGACTCGCCGACGAACGCGGAGCGACCCTCTCGATGGTCCTGCACACGGCACTCGCCGTACTGCTGCGACAACTCGGCGGCGGAGACGACGTGACGATCGGCGGCTCCATCGCCGGGCGGACCGACGAAGCCCTGGCCGACCTCGTCGGCTTCTTCGTCAACACCCAGGTCCTCCGGGTAGGACTCAGCGGCGACCTCGCCTGCACCGAACTCCTCGCCCGGGTCAGGGACAAGGCACTGGCGGCCTACGAGCACCAGGACGTCCCGTTCGACCTCCTGGTCGAGGCGATCAACCCGGTCCGCTCCACCGCCTACCAACCGCTGTTCCAGGTGATGCTCGGACTCCAGAACTACACCAGACCCGAACTGGAACTCCCCGGGCTCACCCTGACGGTCGAACCGCTCGCCCCGACCGCCGCCAAGGTCGATCTCTTCCTCAATCTGACCGCCGACGGCTCGGGCGCCCTCCGGGGCGACATCCTGTACGCCACCGACCTGTTCGACCGCGAGACCGTCGAAGCCTTCGCCGCCCGCTTCGTCCTGGTCCTGACCCGGATCGCCGCCGAACCGGCACTGCGCGTCGGCGATATCGACATCCTCCTCCCGGGCGAACGGCGACGGCTCCTGGAGGACGCTAACGACACCGCCGAACCCACCCCCGGCCACGGCCCCGCCGAAGCCGTACGGGACCGGGCCCGCACGGACCCCGAGTCGATCGCCGTGATCGCCGGGGAGGACACCCTCACCTACCGCGAACTGGACACCCGCTCCAACCGGCTGGCCCACTGGCTGGCCGACCGGGGCGTCGGCGCGGAAACCCGGGTCGCCGTACCACTGACCGGAACCACCGGCCAGATGGTGGCACTCCTGGCGGTGGCGAAAGCCGGGGGAACCGCCGTACCCCTCGACCCGGACGGCCCGCCCCGGCGGACCACGGCCCTGCTCCGGGACGCGGACCCCGGACACGTACTGGACGCCGACACCCTCGACGGAGCCGACCTCACGCACTGCCCGGACACCGCCCCCCGGACCGCCGCCCGGCCCGGGAACGCGCACTACATCAGCTACGTCCCGGGCCCCGACGGCACCCCGCGGGGTGTGGTGATCACCCGGGGCGCGGTGACGAACCTCCTGGCCACCGCCGCACGCCGGTTCCCCCTGGCGCCCGGCGACCGGATGCTGTTCGGTACGACGACGGCACACGACTGCCCCGAAGCCGAGCTGTTCCTCCCCCTCCTCACCGGCGCGACCGTCGTCCTGACGGGCCGGCACACCCTCGCCGACCCCGCCGCCGCGGCGGCCCTGATCCGCCGCCACCGGATCACCGCGGTCCGGTCGGCACCCGCCTTCTGGCGGACCCTGCTGCGCCACGAACCCCATGCCGCGAAGGACCTGCGCATCGTCATCGGAGACGGGATACCGCGGGCCGGACAGGCCAGAACACTCACCAAACAGGCGGCCGAGGTGCTCCAGGTCTACGGCCCGGCCGAAACGGCGGGCTGGTGCGCCGGGGCACGGCTGACGGTCGGGGCCGGAACCCCGGTCGGCGCCCCGGCGGGCAATACCCGGGTCTATGTGCTCGACGCCCGGCTGCGCCCGGTACCGCGCGGGGTGCCCGGCGAACTGTACGTAGCCGGTGCCGGGACGGGCCGCGGCTACCACGGTCTGCCGGGGCCGACCTCGGAGCGGTTTCCGGCCTGCCCCTTCGGCCCGCCCGGCGGCCGGATGTACCGGACCGGGGACCTGGTGCGCTGGGACTCCTCGGGACGACTCGAACACCTCGGGCGGACCGACCGGCAGCGCCGGATCCGGGGCTGCCGGGTCGAGCCGGGGGAGATCGAGCGGGCCCTGACCGGTCATCCCGGGGTGGCCGACGCGGTCGCGGTGGTACGGGAGGACCGGGACGGCGCCGGACGCGTGGTGGCCTACGTCGTCCCCGGGCCCGACGCCGGGCGGGACGCCGGGGCGGACGCGGGATCCGATGGCGGGCCGCACGCCGGGGCGGACACCGTGCGGGCCGGGGCGCTGCTCGACGGACTCCCCGCCCATCTGCGGGAACACCTCCCCGAGGCCATGCTGCCGACCGCCTTGATCCCGCTGCCGGTCCTGCCGCGCACCCCGGACGGGGCCCTGGACCCCGACGCCCTCCCGGCGGACGAGACTGCCACCGGGACCGGAGCCGGGGCTGGGGCCGGTGCCGGGTCCGGGCGGGGGCCGCGCAACTCCCACGAGGAGAAGATGTGCGCCCTCTTCCGTGAGCTGCTCGCCGTGGAGAGCGTCGGCATCGACGACGACTTCTTCGAACTGGGCGGGCACTCCCTGCTCGCCACCCGGCTCAGCGCCCGGATCCGCGACGAGTTCGAGCTGGATCTGCCCCTGCGGACGATCATCAAATACCCGACGGTCGCGGAGCTGGCCGCGCTGATGCTCATCACCACGCCCGAGCAGCTTTCCGATCCGTTCGGTGTCGTCCTGCCGCTGAACAACGACCCCGGTACGGGCCGCGAGCCGCTGTGGTTCCTGCACGGGGGAGGCGGGCTCGGCTGGGCGTTCTTCAGCTTTGTGCTGCATGTCAGGGACCGGCCCGCCTACGCGCTCCAGTCCCGGGGCTGGAACGGCACGGACGCCCTGGCCGCCTCGGTGCCGGAAATGATCGAGGACTATGTCGACGAGATGGTGAAGATCCAGCCTGAGGGGCCGTTCCATCTGGTCGGCTGGTCCTACGGCGGAACGGTCGTCCAGGCCGTCGCCGAGGCCATCGACCGCCGGGGGCGTGAGATCTCCTTCGTGGCCGTACTGGACTCCCAGCCGGGCGGAGAGTACTTCAAGAAGATCCATACCGGAAGAAAGGTATCGGACTACCGGGAAGAACTCGAAGAGCACTTCGGCGAGTACATGGGAACCGAGAACCGGAAACAGCTTGTGGACACCATGTCGAGAATTCTGGCCAATAACGCCGCCATCATGTCCGACTTCGAATCGCCGGTCTACCGGGGCGATGTACTGTTCTTCAACGCCACGCTGGAGGAGAATACCTACGCCCATCTTTGGCGGCCCTATGTGCTCGGCACCATCGAGGTACACGACGTACGCGCCGTCCACCATGAACTCCATATGCCGGGGCCCGTGGCCGAGATCATGGCGGTCATCAACCGGAAGCTGGCGGGATGACCGGCCGGCGGGACCCCGCCGGACGGCCGGACGGCCCGGCCGCCCTGCTCTGCGTACCGTTCGCGGGGGCGGGCGCCTCGTTCTTCCACCCCTGGCGGGCCTGGTCCGCCGACCGGTGGCGGGTGGTGCCCTTCGAACTGCCCGGCCGGGAGCGGCGGATGCTGGAGAGTCCGTACCGGAAGGTCACCGAGGCGGCCGGGGCCGAGGCCGCCGGGATCGCCGCGGCCCTGGGCGAAGGGGCCCGGGCCGTCCTGTTCGGGCACAGTCTGGGCGCGGTCCTAGCCTTCGAGCTGACGCGGCTGCTGAGCGCCCGCGGCATCCGGGTCGAACTGCTGGTCGTCAGCGGTTCACCGGGGCCGTGGACCCAGCGGGAGCGACGGGCCACCGGCCTGCCCGACGAAGAGTTCCTGGCCCGGGTCGAGGAGTTCGCCGGATTCCGGCACGAGGCCCTGGACCATCCGGAGATGCGGGAGCTGATCCTGCCCGTCCTGCGGGCCGACTGTGAGATGCACGAGAACTACGTCCCGGACTCCGGCGCGCCGGTGCCGGTTCCGATCTGCTCGCTGCGCGGCGATTCCGACGGACTGGTGACCGCCGAGGAGGCCCGCCAGTGGCGGGACGCGACGACGGCCGCCTTCCGCTATCGGGAGCTGCCGGGCGATCATATGTATCTGGTCGACCGGGGCCGCGCAGTGCTGGATGTGATCGCGGCGGAATCCGCCCGCGGCTGACCGCCCCGGCGTTGGGTGTCGCGGCGCTGTCCCGTCAGCGGGACAGCGCCGTCGGGAACGGGATCCGTACCGGTATCTCTTGCACCGCCTTTCCCCGCCCATTTACGTTGGCGGGACGAAGACCGGAAGCGCCTTTTCGATATGCCTCGTCGGCTCGGGAACCGGCGGCGGCGCCATTCCGGCCGCCGGTCCACTGAAGACCCGCCCGGTCCGTCGCGCGGCCGGAGAACGGAATTGCTGTTTCGACGGAGAAAGGACAGGACTGGAGATGTCACTCGCGCAGGAGATGGCGGCGCTGTGGGGCGAATACCTCGACAACCGGGAAGTCGGCCCGGACGACGACTTCTTCGCGCTCGGCGGCAACTCACTGATCGGAATCAAGATCATCGAGCGGGTGGCCCAGGAGTACGGCGCCGAGCTGTCCGTGCGCGACTTCTATCTGGCGCAGACCCCGGCCCGGGTCGCCGCCCTGGTCGAGCGGGGGAGGAGCGGGACATGAGACTCACCCCGGGCCCCGCCCGCGAGATCGACCTCGACCGGATCGACCTGTTCGACCTGGACCTCTACTCCTTCGGCGACCCCCATCCCGTCTGGGACGCCATGCGGCTCCGGGCGCCCCTGCACCACCAGGTCCTGCCGGACGGCCGGGAGTTCTGGTCGGTGACCCGCTACGACGACGTCTGCCGGGTACTCGGCGACCACCGCGAGTTCACCTCCGAACGCGGCACGGTCGTCACCCACCTCGGCACGGACGACGTCGCGGCGGGCCGGCTGATGACCTCCACCGACCCGCCCCGGCACACCCAGGTCCGCCGGGCTATCGGCCGCCATCTCACCGCCCGGGCCGTCGCCCCCTGGGAGGAGCGGATCCGGCGGACCGTCGTCCGCTTCCTCGCCCCCGCCCTCGACGGAGAACCCTTCGACCTCGCCGAACAGGCACTCCGCCTCCCGGCGATCGTCACCGGCCCCATCCTGGGCATCCCGGAACGGGACTGGGACGAACTCGTCCGGCTGACCGCGATGGTGACCGCACCGTCCGACCCGCACTTCCGGCTGGGCGGTGAGGCCGCCACCCTCGCCATCTCCCACCACGAACTGGTCACCTACGTCACCGAGCGGGTCAAACGACGCCGGGCCGAAGGCGGCGCCGACGGCAGCCTGCTCGACCGGCTGATGACCGTACACGCGGGCGACGCGCCGCTCACCGACGAGGAGATCGCCCTCGACGGCTACAGCATCCTGCTGGGCGCCAATGTGACGACCCCGCACACCGTCTCCGGCACGGTACTCGCCCTCGTCGAGCGGCCCGACCAGTTCGCCAGGGCCAGAGCCGACCCGTCACTCGTCCCCAACCTGGTCGAAGAGGGGCTGCGCTGGACCTCGGCCGCCTGCAACTTCATGCGGTACGCCGTACACGACACCCCGATCGGCGGCGGCACGATCCCCGCCCGGGCCGCCGTCGTCGCCTGGATCGGCTCGGCCAACCGCGACGCCACCCGGTTTCCCGACCCCCACACCTTCGACCTCACCCGGAACGCCAAGGCCCAGATCGCCTTCGGCTTCGGGCCCCACTACTGCGTCGGGGCACCCCTCGCCCGGCTCACCCTGCGGATCTTCTTCGAAGAACTCCTCCGGCACCCCGGCACGATCGAACTCGACGGCGAACCGGAACATCTCCGCTCCTACTTCATCGCCGGAATGACCCATCTCCCCGTCGTCGCCCGGAAACGCGCCGCACCATGACCACCGACACCCCCGACCCGCCGTCGCCGTGGTTCCTCCGGCCCCGCCCCACCGGCCACCCGGCCCGCCTCTTCTGCTTCCCCTACGCCGGATCCGGCGCCTCCGCCTTCAGCGCCTGGCCCGCCGCCGTCGCCGACGCCGAGGTCTGCCCGATCCAGTTCCCCGGCCGGGAGAACCGGCTCGCGGAACCCCACTACGGAACCTACGAGAACCTGGCCGCCGAACTGACCGGACCACTCACCCCCCGGCTCGACCGGCCCTTCGCCCTCTTCGGCCACTGCGCGGGCGCCCTGCCCGCCTACGAGACCGCGGTCCGGCTCACCGAACGGGGCCTGCCCCGGCCGGAGCGCCTCTTCGTCTCGGGCCAGGCCGCACCCCACGACGCGTCGTACGACCGGATGCTCACCATGACGGACGACGAACTCCGGGCCGAACTGGAGTCGGTCGTCCGCGGCCGGGGCATCGCACCCCGGCCGGACATGATCGAGCTGGGGATGTCCGTACTCCGCCGCGATCTCGCCGCCGCCCGCGCCTACCGGCGGCCCGAACCGGTCCCCGCGGGCTGTCCGATCGTCGTACTGCACTGGCGTGACGACCCAGATCTCGGCCTCGACCGGCTCCAGGGATGGCGCCGGTACGCCGACTCCGTCGAGTTCCACGTCATCGACGGCCGGCCCCATGGCTTCGTGAACGCGCCGGGCGAACTGCTGAGACTCCTCGGCTCGTGGCGGTGAGGGCACCGACGCCCCGCGCGCCCGACCCATGGACACCGACGGAACCGGAAGGGAGAAAGATGAGTGGCGCAGCCACCGATATCGCCGTGATCGGCATGTCGTGCCGCTTCCCCGGCGTACCCGACCTGGCGGCGTACTGGCGTCTGCTGCTCGAAGGACGCTCGACCGTCGGCACGTTCCCCGAGCGACGGGCCACCCCGCCGGGCGGGCCGTCCCGCCCGCCGCACCCGGACGCCGCGACCGTGCGCCACGGCTCCTTCTTCGACACCGTCGACGGCTTCGACGCCGCGTTCTTCGACACGGGACCGGCGGAAGCCGCCGCCATGGACCCCGTCCAGCGACTGGGCCTGGAACTCGCCTGGGAGGCCGTGGAGGACGCCCGGATCCCGGCCACCGCCATCGCGGGCCGCCGGATCGACGTCGTGGTCGGCGCCGAGCCCTCCGGCTACGCACTGCTGCGCGGCGCGTCCGGCAGCGACCGGGACGACCACTACGCGGCGCTGGGCTCCGGCGGCACGCTGATCGCCAACCGGATCTCCCATCTGTTCGACCTGCGGGGCATGAGCCTCTGCGCCGACTCGGGCCAGTCCTCGTCGCTGGTGGCGCTGGCACTGGCCTGCGACCGGATCCGGGGCGGCGCGGTCGAGACGGCGCTCGCGGGCGGAGTGCGTCTGATCACGGACCCGGCGGCGGGCCTCGGTATGGCGAACCTCGGCGCCCTGTCACCCGACGGCCGCTGCCACACCTTCGACGCCCGGGCCGCCGGCTTCGTCCGGGGCGAGGGCGGCGCGTTCACCCTGCTCAAGCGGCTCGATCGGGCCGTCGCCGACGGCGACCGCGTCTACGCCGTGATCCGGGGCTGGAGCGTCGGCAGCGGCGGAGCCACCTCCCGGCCGCCGGACCCCAGCCCCGGAGCGCAGGCGGCGACCGTACGGGCCGCCCTCGAACACGCGGCTGTCCCGTTCGGGGACATCGACTACATCGAGGCCCACGGCACCGGCACCCGGCTCGGCGACCCGGCGGAACTCTCCGGCCTGCGCGAGGTGTTCCGGGCGACCGGCCGGACTCGCCCCCTGGTGATCGGCTCGGTCAAGACGAACATCGGACACCTGGAGCCCGCCGCCGGAATCGCCGGACTGGTGAAGGCGGCGCTCTGTCTCGACCGCGCCCGGCTGGTCCCCAGCCTGAACTTCCGGACACCGAACCCCGCCGTCACCGACTTCGAACGGGACTTCGAGGTCCCGCGTACCGCCCGGCCCTGGCCCGACGCTCCCGGAAGGCCCCGGCGAGCCGGAGTGTCGGCGTTCGGCATGGGCGGCACCAACGCCCATGTGGTCCTCGAAGCGGCACCCGACAGCCGGTCCGGGAAGGCGGACGGCGAAGCGGACGGCGAGGCGGACGGCCAGGCCACCGTGGTCCGGACCGATGCCCTGCCCTGGGTTCTGTCGGCCCGGTCGGAGTCCGCCCTGCGGGCCCAGGCGGCCCGACTGCGCGAACGCGTGGCCGATGACCCGTCGCTGTCCGCGGCCGATATCGGGCACTCCCTGGCGGTGACACGGACCCTCTTCGAACACCGGGCGGTCCTGCCGGGCGGCGACCGGACGGCAGCCCTGGCCGGCCTCGACGCGATCGCGGCGGGCGAGAACACGACCGGGGTGATCCGGGGATCCGCCGGGGAACCGGCGGGCCCGGTCGTCTTCGTCTTCCCCGGCCAGGGCTCGCAGTGGCCCGCCATGGGCCGTCGGCTCTACGAGGAGTCGGACGTCTTCGCCCGGAGCATGGACGACTGCGCGCGGGCCCTCGCCCCCTGGCTGGACTGGTCACTCCTGGACCTGCTGACCGGCGCGCCGTCGGCACCGTCCCTGGACGACGGGGACGCCGTGGTCCAGCCCGCTCTCTTCGCGATGATGGTCTCCCTGGCCCGGGTCTGGCGGTCCCTGGGAGTCGTCCCCGACGCCGTGGTGGGCCATTCGCAGGGCGAGATCGCCGCCGCCTGCGCGGTGGGCGCCATCCCCCTCGACGACGCGGCGCGGATCGTCGCCCTCCGCAGCCGCGCACTGACCGAACTCGCCGGTCTGGGCGGGCTGACCGCGGTCTCCGCGCCCCTGGCATGGGTCGAGGGCCGCCTGGGCGAGTGGCCGGACCGGCTCTCCGTGGCCGCGGTCAACGGACCGGGCTCCGTGGTGATCGCTGGGGACCCGGAGGCGCTGACCGGGTTCGCGGCGCAGGCGGCCGATGCCGGGATCCGGGCCCGCCGGGTCAGGATCGACTACGCCTCCCACTCCCACCAGGTCGAACGCATCAGGGACCGGGTGATCGAGGCGGCCGACGGGGTGACACCGCGACGCGTGGCGGTCGAGTTCCACTCCACGGTCACCGGCGGGCCACTGGACACGGACCGGCTCGACGGCCCGTACTGGTATGACAATCTGCGGGCGACCGTACGCTTCGGTGAAGTCGTCGAACGGCTGATGCGAGCCCGCGGCGGTGTGTTCGTCGAGGTCAGCCCGCATCCTGTGCTCACGGTGGCGATGGCGGAGACGGCCGACGCGCTCGACGCGACGCCGCTGATCGCGGGCACCCTGCACAGGAATGACGGCGGCTTCGGCCGGATCATCACATCGCTCGCCGAACTCCATGTCCGGGGCGTACCCGTGAACTGGGACGCGGTCTACGCCGCCGGGCACCCGCGCCGGATCGACCTGCCGACCTACGCGTTCCAGCGGGAGCGGTACTGGCTGACGGCGCCCGATGCCACCGATGCCACCGACAGCGCCGACCGTGGCGGGGCCGGTGCGGGTGCGGGTGCCGGGGTGGCGGAGCCGCGTTCGGAGACGGCGGCCCTCGATCTCGTCTGCGCCGAGGCGGCGGCGGTGCTGAGCACCGAGGACACCCGGCTGACCGGCGCCGATCTCGCCGCCCGGTCGGCCGAGACCTTCAAGGACCTGGGCTTCGACTCCTCGATGGCCGTACGGCTCCGCAACCGGCTCACGGCCACCGCGGGCGTACGGCTCCCGGCCACCGTCGCCTTCACCCACCCCACACCGCGCGCCCTCGGCCGGCACCTGTTCTCCCTGCTCGCGCCGGAAGGCCCGGATCTACCGCCCGACCAGGACTCCGAACCGGGCAAGGAAAGCCGGAGTGACGATGAATTGTACGAATTGATCGACCGCGGATACGTGTAGCGCCATTCGTTCGTCCGAGCAACTGTTGGGGAGGCCCTGGTGGAGGACGTCGACAAGCTCCGGTCCTACTTGCGCCGCGCCGTCGACGACGCGCAGGCCCTGCGCGGAAGGGTGCGCGAACTGGAGGAGTCCGCCCGCGAGCCCATCGCGATCGTCGGCATGTCCTGCCGCTACCCGGGCGACGTCCGCACCCCGGAGGACCTGTGGCGCCTCGTGGAGCGGGGCACCGACGCCATCACCGACTTCCCCGCGGATCGTGGTTGGGATGTGGAGGGCCTGTACGACCCCGATCCGGACCGGCCCGGTACGTCGTACGTCACCAAGGGCGGGTTCCTGGCGGATGCGGCCGGGTTCGACGCGGGGTTCTTCGGGATCGGTCCGCGCGAGGCGACGGCGATGGACCCCCAGCAGCGGTTGCTGCTGGAGACGGCGTGGGAGGCCGTGGAGCGTGCGGGTATCGATCCGGGCGGGCTGCGCGGCAGCCGCACCGGTGTCTTCGTCGGCGCGATGACCCAGGACTACGGTCCCCCGCTGCACGACGGTGCCGCCGGATACGACGGCTATCGGCTCACCGGCCAGACCGCGAGCGTCGCCTCCGGCCGGGTCTCGTACGCCCTCGGACTCCAGGGCCCCGCCGTGACGGTCGACACCGCCTGCTCGTCCTCCCTGGTCGCGACGCATATGGCGACCAGGGCGCTCCGCGACGGCGAATGCGATCTGGCTCTGGCGGGCGGTGCCGCCGTGATGGCCACACCGGGCATGTTCGTGGAGTTCAGCCGACAGCGGGGCCTCGCGGGGGACGGCCGGTGCAAGGCGTTCGCGGAGGCCGCCGACGGAACGGCGTGGGCGGAGGGTGTGGGGCTGCTGTTGCTGGAGCGGCTTTCCGACGCGCGGCGAAACGGTCACCGGGTGTTGGCGGTGATTCGTGGGTCGGCGGTGAATCAGGACGGCGCCAGCAATGGCCTGACCGCCCCCAACGGTCTCTCCCAGGAAGAGGTCATACGCCGGGCACTGAGCAGTGCGGGGCTCGTACCGCAGGACGTCGATGTGGTCGAGGCGCATGGTACGGGGACGGCGCTGGGCGATCCGATCGAGGCGCAGGCGTTGCTCGCGACGTATGGCCAGGGCCGTTCGGAGGGGCGGCCGTTGTGGCTCGGGTCGTTGAAGTCGAATATCGGTCATGCTCAGGCGGCGGCGGGTGTGGGTGGGGTCATCAAGATGGTGATGGCGATGCGGTACGGGGTGTTGCCGAGGACGTTGCATGTGGACGAGCCGTCGTCGTTCGTGGACTGGTCGGCGGGTTCGGTGGAGTTGTTGACCGAGACGCGGTCCTGGCCGGAGGTGGATCGTCCACGGCGGGCGGGTGTGTCGTCGTTCGGTGTGAGCGGTACGAACGCGCATTTGATTGTGGAGCAGGCGCCGGAGGTCGTGGAGGAGGGTGAGGGTTCCGAGCCTGTGGTGGTGGCGGGTGGGGTGTTGCCGTGGGTGGTGTCGGCGCGTTCGGAGGGGGCGTTGCGTGAGCAGGCCCGTCGGTTGCTTGATTATGTGGATCGTCGTCCTGGGGTGACGTCTGTCGAGGTGGGGCACGCTCTGGCGACGAGTCGGGCGGTGTTCGACCATCGGGCCGTGGTCATCGGCCGAGAGCCGGTGGAACTGAGGGCAGGACTAGCCGCGTTGGCGATCGGCGAACCTTCGAGCGGGGTGGTGTCGGGCGTCGCGCCCGGGGGCTCGGGTCGTACGGCTTTCGTCTTTCCCGGGCAGGGGGCGCAGTGGATCGGTATGGGCGTGGGGTTGTTGGATTCCTCGCCTGTTTTCGCCGAGCATCTGGGGGCTTGTGCGGCGGTTCTTGAGCCGTTTACGGGTTGGGATGTGGTGGATGTTCTTCGGGGTGTGGAGGGTGTTCCGGGGCTGGATCGGGTGGAGGTGGTTCAGCCTGCGTTGTGGGCGGTGATGGTGTCGCTGGCGCGGTTGTGGGAGCACTTGGGCGTCGTCCCGGATGCGGTGGTGGGTCACTCCCAGGGGGAGATCGCTGCCGCGCATATCGCGGGGGTGCTGTCTCTTGAGGACTCGGCGCGGGTGGTGGCGCTGCGGTCGCAGACGATCGCGGCTCTCGCGGGACCGGGCGGGATGGTTTCCCTGCCCTTGTCCAGTTCGGATGCCTCGGTTCTGATCGAACGATGGAACGGACGGCTTACTGTCGCCACGGTCAACGGACCCACCGCCACGGTGGTCGCCGGTGATATCGATGCCGTAGAAGAGTTGCTGACGCACTGCGAGGACGTGCAGATCCGCGCGCGGAGGATCCCGGTGGACTACGCCTCACACACCCCCCACATGGCAACCCTCAAGCATCGGTTGCTGGAGCTGCTTTCCCCGATTCAGCCCCGGCCTGGCTCTGTCGCGTTCTATTCCTCCGTCGCCGGTCATACCGGTGGTCCGATGCCGGACACCACGGTGATGAATGCCGGGTATTGGTACGACAATCTGGCCACGACTGTTGATTTCGAGGCTGCGACGAAGGCTTTGCTGGACGACGGCCACGCCCTGTTCGTCGAGGCGAGTCCGCATCCGGTGCTGACGTATCCGGTCCAGGAGACTGCCGAACAACACGCCGATACGGCTGGCGTCACCGTGACCGGCACCCTTCGTCGGGACGACGACACCTGGCAGCGCGTCCTCACATCCCTCGCCACCGCCCACACCCGTACCGCCATCGACTGGACCCGTTTCTACGCCCCCGCCACGGGAGCCGTCGACCTCCCCACCTACCCCTTCCAGCGTGAGCGGTTCTGGTTGGAGTGGTCGGGTGGGGCGGGAGATGCGGGTGTGGTGGGTCAGGGGGTGCTGGGGCATCCGTTGTTGGGTGCGGTGGTCGAGCTGGCCGGCGCGGACGCGGTGGTGCTGACGGGCCGGTTGTCGTCGGCGTCGCAGGCATGGCTTTCCGATCATGTGGTGACCGGTGCCGTGGTGTTGCCGGGCGCGGTGTTGGTGGAGATGGTGCTGCGGGCCGGGGACGAGGCGGGTGTCGACGGTGTCGAGGAGTTGACGCTTGAGGAGCCGCTGATTCTCTCCGGCGGCGCGGGGGTGCGGTTGCGGGTGGAGGTGGGGGAGTCCGATGACACCGGGCGCCGCCCGGTCGGCGTGCACTCCCGGCCCGAGGGTGAGGAGACCGGCGCGCCGTGGACCCGACACGCCACCGGCACCTTGACCGCCCGGATACCCACCGGACCGGATGACGCGGCATGGGCACGTCCGGCGGCCTGGCCCCCGTCCGGAGCGGTCCCGGCCGACGCCGAGGAGTTGTACGCGTCCCTGGCGGACGAGGGGTATGAGTACGGGCCGGAGTTCCAGGGTGTGCGGGGGGTTTGGCGGCGCGGGAACGAGGTGTTCGCCGAGGTGGTGCTGTCGGAGGAGCGGCAGGGGGAGGTGGCGGGGTTCGGTCTGCATCCGGTGCTGCTGGACGCGGCGATGCACGCCGGGCTGATCCCGAGCCAGGATTCGGGTTCGGGTGGCGGTTCGCTGGGGCTGCCGTTCGTCTGGTCGGGTGTGCGGCTGTACGCGACGGGAGCCGTGCACGCCCGGGTACGGCTGACGCCGACGGGCCGGTCCTCGTTCGCCCTGGAGCTGGCCGACACCGAAGGCGCCCCCATCGCCTCCGTGGACAACCTGGCCCTACGCCCCGCCGACCCCGCGCGGCTCACCGGTACACCGGGCGGACACCATGACGCCCTGTACCGGTTGGAATGGGTCCGGCATACGGCTCAGGAGTCCGACGGAGGTACGTCCGGCCCATGGGCGCTGGTCGGCGATGATACTTTCGGACTCGCCGCCGCCGTGGACGCCGACCGGACGACGCGATACGCCGATCTGTCCGCGCTCGCCGCCGCCCTCGCCACCAGCGCCCCGGAATCCGCCTCCGGCAGGCGCCCCGAGCTGGCCCTGTTCTGCCCCCGGCCCACCGAGCACATTTCGAGCGGTGACCCCGTCGCCGTACGGGCCGCGTTGACCGAGGCGCTGCTCCTGGTGCGGTCCTGGCTGGCCGACGAGCGATTCACCGGGCTACGGCTCGCGGTGGTCACCAGGGGCGCGATGTCCGCCGGGAGCACGACGGATCCCGATCTCGCCCTGGCGGCGGTATGGGGGCTGCTCCGCTCGGCGCAGACGGAGAACCCCGACCGGATCGTCCTCGTGGACATCGACGCGGACGAGTCATCCCTCAGTACCCTGCCGTCGGCGCTGACCCTCGGCGAACCGCAGCTCGCGGTGCGCGCGGGCGGGATTCTGGTGCCGAGGCTCACCCGGGCCGCCGGTCCCGCGGAGGACCGGGGCGCCGGGAAGACCACGACCACCAGGTCACCACTGGGCGATCCGGAGGGCACCGTACTGATCACCGGTGGCACCGGCACGCTCGGCGGACTGCTGGCCCGCCATCTCGTGACCACGTACGGGACACGGCATCTGCTGCTGGCCGGCCGACGCGGGCCGGACGCCGACGGGGCACCCGAACTCGTCACCGAACTGACCGCGCTCGGAGCGACGGCCACGGTCGTGACCTGCGATGTCGCCGACCCCGTCGCGCTCGCCGCCGTACTGGACGGGATCCCCGCCGGGCATCCCCTGACCGCCGTCGTCCACGCCGCGGGCGTACTCGACGACGGTCTGTTCACCGACCTGACCCCGGACCGCCTCGACTCGGTCCTACGGCCCAAGGCGGACGCGGCCTGGCATCTGCACCGGCTCACCAAGGGCCGGGAACTGTCGGCGTTCGTGATGTTCTCCTCAGTCATGGGCGCGCTCGGCGGCGCCGGACAGGGCAACTACGCGGCGGCCAACGTCTTCCTCGACGCCCTCGCCGAACACCGCCGGGCGCGCGGACTCCCGGCCGTCTCCCTGGCCTGGGGCCTGTGGGAGCCGCGGAGCGGACTCACGGGCGATCTCGACCGGGCGGACCTGGCCCGAATGGCCCGGACGGGCCTGGTGCCGCTGACGCCGGAGCGAGGGCTCGCCCTGTTCGATTCGGCACTCGCCCGCGACGAGCCGACGCTGGTACCCGCCGGGCTGGAAGCCGCCCGGTCGGCCCGGGACGGCGGCGCACCGGTACCGGCCGTGCTCGGCGCGCTGGTACGTCCCCGTACGACCCGGCGTACGGCGGCCGGACCCGGAACGGCGGCCGGTACGGCGGGCGGACGACGCTTCGCCGGGATGGCACCGGCCGACGCGGAGCGGGAGCTGCTGGAGGTCGTACGCGCTCACGCCGGTGCCGTACTGGGACACGGCGAACCGTCGGCCGTCCGGCCCGACAGCACCTTCCGGGAGCTGGGCTTCGACTCCCTCGCCTCCGTCGAACTGCGGAATCGGCTCACGGACGCCCTCGGTCGCCGACTGCCCGCCACGGCGGTTTTCGACTATCCGACACCGGTGGCGCTGGCGCGGTACTTGCGGGGTGAACTGCTCGGCGACGCGGCCGATGCCGGTGCCCATGTCCATGCCCATGCCGGACCCGTGGTCACGGGGACTGCATGGGACGAGCCGATCGCCGTGGTGGGAATGGGCTGCCGACTGCCGGGAGGCATCGACTCGCCCGAAGACCTGTGGGAACTACTGGCGGCGGGCGGCGACGCGATCTCCGATTTTCCGGCGGACCGTGGCTGGGACCTGGAGGGGCTGTACGACCCCGATCCCGATCGGCCCGGAAAGAGCTACGTCCGGGAGGGCGGCTTCCTGGCGGATGCGGCCGGGTTCGACGCGGGGTTCTTCGGGATCGGTCCGCGTGAGGCGACGGCGATGGATCCGCAGCAGCGGTTGTTGCTGGAGACGGCGTGGGAGGCCGTGGAACGTGCGGGTATCGATCCGGGCGGGCTGCGCGGCAGCCGGACCGGTGTGTTCATCGGTGCCATGAACCAGGAGTACGGCTCACTACTGCACCAGGCCCCCGAAGGAATGGACGGCTATCTGCTGACCGGCAAGACGGCCGGTGTGATCTCCGGCCGGCTGGCCTACTTCCTCGGGCTCGAAGGCCCGGCGATCACGGTCGACACGGCCTGCTCGTCGTCCCTGGTCGCACTCCATCAGGCGATCCACGCACTGCGCCAGGGCGAATGCCCCCTCGCGGTAGCCGGTGGAGTAGCCGTCATGGCCACACCCGGTGTGTTCACCGAGTTCAGCCGACAGCGCGGCCTGGCGGCGGACGGTCGGATCAAGGCGTTCGCCGCCGCCGCCGACGGCACCGGCTGGGGTGAAGGCGTCGGCGTTCTGCTGCTGGAGCGGCTTTCGGACGCGCGGCGGAACGGTCATCGGGTGTTGGCGGTGATTCGTGGTTCGGCGGTGAATCAGGACGGTGCGAGTAATGGGCTGACGGCGCCGAACGGGCCTTCGCAGGAGCGGGTGATTCGGCAGGCGCTGGCGAATGCGGGGCTTGCGGCGGATGAGGTCGATGCCGTGGAGGCGCATGGTACGGGGACGACGCTCGGGGATCCGATCGAGGCGCAGGCGTTGCTCGCGACCTACGGCCAGAACCGTCCTGAAGAACGGCCGTTGTGGCTCGGCTCCCTGAAGTCCAATATCGGCCACACCATGGCGGCCTCCGGGCTGGCCGGTGTGATCAAAATGGTGCTGGCGATCCGGCACGGCGTACTGCCGAAGACCTTGCATGTGGACGAGCCGACACCGCATGTCGACTGGTCGACGGGTGGAGTCAGGCTACTGACGGAGCAGCGCGCATGGCCGGATGCCGACCGTCCGCGCAGAGCCGCGATCTCCGCCTTCGGTATCAGCGGGACGAACGCGCATTTGATTGTGGAGCAGGCGCCGGAGGTTGTGGAGGGGGGTGAGGGTTCCGAGCCTGTGGTGGTGGCGGGTGGGGTGTTGCCGTGGGTGGTGTCGGCGAGGTCGGAGGGGGCGTTGCGTGAGCAGGCCCGTCGGCTCCTCGATCATCTGGATCGTCGTCCTGGGGTGACGTCTGTCGAGGTGGGGCACGCTCTGGCGACGAGTCGGGCGGTGTTCGACCATCGGGCTGTAGTCATTGGCCGGGATCAGTCTGATTATCGGGACGGACTGGCGGCGTTGGCGGCCGGTGAGCCCTCTGGGCGGTTGGTTTCCGGTGTGGCTTCTGGCGAGGCGGGTCGTACGGTCTTCGTCTTTCCCGGGCAGGGGGCGCAGTGGATCGGTATGGGTCTGGGATTGCTGGAGTCCTCGCCCGCCTTCGCCGAGCATCTGGAGGCTTGTGCGGCGGCTCTTGAACCCTTTACGGGTTGGGATGTGGTGGATGTTCTTCGGGGTGTGGAGGGTGTTCCGGGGCTGGATCGGGTGGACGTGGTTCAGCCTGCTCTGTGGGCGGTGATGGTGTCGCTGGCCCGGCTCTGGGAGCACCTGGGCATCGTCCCGGACGCGGTGGTGGGTCACTCCCAGGGGGAGATCGCGGCGGCTCATATCGCGGGTGTGCTGTCTCTGGAGGATTCCGCGCGGGTGGTCGCACTGCGGTCACAGACCATCGCGGCGATGGCCGGATCCGGTGGAATGGTCTCCCTGCCGCTGCCCCGGTCGGATGCCTCGGCTCTGATCGAACGGTGGGCTGGTCAGGTTTTCGTAGCGGCGGTGAACAGTCCGCTGTCGACCGTGGTCGCAGGCGATGCCGACGCCTTGGCGGAACTCCTGGCGCACTGCGAGGACGTGCAGATCCGGGCGCGGAGGATCCCGGTGGACTACGCCTCCCACACCCTCCACATGGAAGCACTCAAGGATCGCTTGCTGGAGCTGCTTGCCCCGATTCAGCCCCGGCCTGGCTCTGTCGCGTTCTACTCCTCCGTCGCCGGTCATACCGGTGGTCCGATGCCGGACACCACGGTGATGAATGCCGGGTACTGGTACGACAATCTGGCCACGACCGTCGACTTCGAGGCTGCGACGAAGGCTCTGCTGGACGACGGCCACACCCTGTTCGTCGAGGCGAGTCCGCATCCGGTGCTGACGTATCCGGTTCAGGAGACCGCCGAGGACCACGCGGGCACTGTTCGAGTAACCGTCACCGGCACCCTTCGTCGCGACGACGACACCTGGCAGCGGGTTCTTACGTCCCTCGCCACCACTCATCTCCAGACCGCCGCCGACTGGTCGGTGTTCTATCCGACGGATCGGTCCGCACACCTCGACCTCCCCACCTATCCCTTCCAGCGTGAGCGGTTCTGGTTGGAGTCATCGGGTGGCGCGGGAGATGCGGGTGCGTTGGGTCAGGAGGTGCTGGGGCATCCGTTGTTGGGTGCGGTGGTCGAGCTGGCCGGCGCGGACGCGGTGGTGCTGACGGGCCGGTTGTCGTCGGCGTCGGTCGGTTGGCTGTCCGATCCTGTGGTGCCGGGCGCGGTGTTGGTGGAGATGGTGCTGCGGGCCGGGGACGAGGTGGGTGTCGACGGTGTCGAGGAGCTGAGGCTGGAGGAGCCGCTGGTTCTGCCCGACCGGGCAGGGGTGCGGTTGCGGGTGGAGGTGGGGGAGTCCGATGACACTGGGCGGCGCACGGTCGGCGTGCACTCCCGACCTGACGGTGAGGAGACCGGCGCGCCGTGGACCCGACACGCCACGGGCACACTCACCCCGGACGGCTCGGTGTCCATGCCGTCGTGGGACGCGCGGATCTGGCCTCCGACCGGGGCAGTGCCCATGGAGGTCGACGGGTATCAGTACGGGCCTGGGTTCCAGGGTGTGCGGGGGGTTTGGCGGCGGGGTGAGGAGACCTTTGCCGAGGTGGTGCTGTCGGAGGAGCGGCAGGGGGAGGTGGCCGGGTTCGGTCTGCATCCGGTGCTGCTGGACGCGGCGATGCACGCCGGTGGCGTTTCGTCGGGGCTGCCGTTCGTCTGGTCGGGTGTGCGGCTGTACGCGACGGGAGCCGTACACGCCCGGGTACGGCTGACGCCGACGGGCCGGTCCTCGTTCGCCCTGGAGCTGGCCGACACCGAAGGCGCCCCCATCGCCTCCGTGGACAACCTGGCCCTACGCCCCGCCGACCCCGCGCAACCGACCACGGCGGACACCCCGCCCGCAGAGTCGGAGATCACGGCCCGTCCTCGTATCACCCGGCGTACCGCCGCCGGATCGACAGCCGGGCAGCGGTTCGCCGGGAAATCCCCGATCGACGCGGAGCGTGAGCTGCTGGAGGTCGTACGTGCTCACGCCGGCGCCGTACTGGGGCACACCGGAGCGTCGGCGGTACGACCCGAGAGCACCTTCCGGGAACTCGGCTTCGACTCGCAGTCCTCGATCGTCCTGCGCAACCGCTTGACGGAGGCCGTCGGCCTGAGGCTCCCCGCCACGGCGGTTTTCGACCACCCGACACCGGTGGTGCTGGCGCGCTACTTGCGCGGTGAACTGCTCGGCGACGCGGCCGATGCCGGTGCCGAACCCGTGGTCGCGGGCACGGCATGGGACGAGCCGATCGCCGTGGTGGGAATGGGCTGCCGACTACCGGGAGGCGTCGGATCCCCGGAAGAACTGTGGGACCTGGTGGCGTCCGGGACCGAAGCACTTTCGGAGTTCCCCACGGATCGTGGTTGGGATGTGGAGGGGCTGTACGACCCCGATCCGGACCGGCCCGGTACGTCGTATGTCACCAAGGGTGGGTTTCTGGCGGATGCGGCCGGGTTCGACGCGGGATTCTTCGGAATCAGCCCGCGCGAGGCGACGGCGATGGACCCCCAGCAGCGGCTGCTGCTGGAAACCGCGTGGGAGGCCGTCGAGCGTGCGGGTATCGATCCGGGCGGGCTACGCGGCAGCCGGACCGGCGTCTTCGTCGGCGCCGTATCGCTCGAATACGGCACACCACTGCACCAGGCCCCCGAAGGTATGGACGGCCTGCTGATGACCGGCAAGATGACCAGTGTGATCTCCGGCCGACTGGCCTACTTCCTCGGACTCGAAGGCCCGGCGATCACCATCGACACGGCCTGCTCGTCGTCCCTGGTGGCGCTCCACCAAGCGGTGCATTCACTGCGCCAGGGGGAGTGCACCCTCGCGGTCGCCGGAGGAGTGTCGGTGATCGCGAGCCCGGGGGTCTTCACCGAGTTCAGCCGACAGCGCGGCCTCGCCCCCGATGGCCGGGTCAAGGCGTTCGCCGCCGCCGCCGACGGCACCGGCTGGGGTGAAGGCGCCGGCGTTCTGCTGCTGGAGCGGCTTTCGGACGCGCGGCGAAACGGCCATCGGGTGTTGGCGGTGGTTCGTGGGTCGGCGGTGAATCAGGACGGTGCGAGTAACGGGTTGACGGCGCCGAATGGGCCTTCGCAGGAGCGGGTGATTCGGCAGGCGCTGGCGAATGCGGG
>NZ_JBFADP010000055.1:0-54319 GCF_040641415.1 Streptomyces sp. NPDC020875
CTCATTCCCACGACCCTGCTCACCGGCTGCGCCGCCGTCCTCCTCGCGGGGGTGCTGCTGCCACGTCAGGAGGAGGCCCTGGAGGCGGCGGCGGCCGCCGCGGCGGGGACCGGTCCCCGCCCCGCGCACGACCGGCGCGACGGCGCCCGGCTGGCCCTGCTCACCGGTGTCTTCAACCTGCTCTGGGCCACGGTCACCGTTCTGATGATCATCAGGCCCGGATCCACCACGGGAGCGTGAGAGCGCCGCAGCTCCCGTACCGGGATCGTCGCTCGGGGGACCGGCGGGGCGGTGGCCGAGGAGAGGAGCACCGGATCACCGGTCGGGCCCGCCCGACTCCCGCGGACTTCCCGCACCCCGGCCCCGCACGGGCCGGTCGCCCCATCCGGCCCGCGCGATCAGGTCGTACCAGTCGGGCAGCGCCCCCGGCGGCAGATGGCGGCGGACCAGTTGCCCCGGGAACGAGAGCGGAACGGCCGTGCGCGGATTCTCCAGACACCGGTCCACGATCGCGCCGGTCAGCGCGTACGCCAGATTCTCGCGCGGCAGTTCCCGGTGGACCCGGTCCGCGAAGCCCGGGGGCAGCAGGTCCCTGTCCTTCCCCAGGACGTCGGCGGCGATCCCGGCATGGCAGAGCATGACCTCCGGTCCCTTGCGGGCACCGATACCGTCGAAGGTGTGCAGCGCGACCGCGTCCCAGACGAGGGCGACCCGGTCCTTTGGCATTCCGCGCTCGCGCAGGAACCGGGCGGCCAGATCGGCGCCGGCGATCTCGAACCGATCGTCGCCGCTGTCACCGACGCCGAGGTCGTGCAGCACACTCGCCACGAACATCAGCTCGTCGTCGTAGTCGCCGCCCGCCGTCAGACCACGTGCCCCGCCGAGCGCCCGCCCGAACAGATAACCGCGCAGGCAGTGCCGGAAGACGACGGGATCGGTGTGTTCCCGGGCATGGTCCAGGGCCGCGACGGCCAGTTCAGTGCCCGGAAGCCCGAGACCGGCGTACGACAGGGGAGACGGAGTTGGCACAGCGATACGTCCTTACCGTGAAGTGCCCCGGGACCCGGCCGGGGCGAGGGACCGACACGCCGATCCTGTCGCCCGCGGCCACCCCTCGACAGTGGCCCGAATGACGGTATGCGCTAGGTTCTGGCCATGACTGTTGTGGCGATCCTGGCACTCGACGGCGTCGTACCGTTCGAGCTGTCCGTACCCGGGCAGATCTTCGGCACGGCCAACGAGGTCGCGGGCCGGAACCACTACGTGATACGTGTCTGCGCGCCCGGCCGGAGAGTGGCGACGGCCGACGGCTACGGAGGGCTCCGGCTCAGCACGCCCTGGGGGCTCGACGGTCTCACGGACGCCGATGTCGTCGTGGTCCCCGGCCATGCGAACTTCCTGGGCGAGCACCCCGCCCCCGTACTCACCGCCCTCCGTGCGGCGGCCGGACGCGGAGCCCGGATCGCGTCCGTCTGTGTCGGCGCTTTCACCCTGGCCGCCGCAGGGCTGCTGGACGGCCACCGCGCCACCACGCACTGGCACCACGCGGCCGAACTCGCCCGCCGTCACCCCGCCGTGCACGTCGACCGCGACAGTCTCTACATCGACAACGGAGCCCTGATCACTTCGGCGGGTGTCGCCGCCGCCCTCGACCTCTGCCTCCATCTGGTCCGCCGCGACCTGGGCGCCGCGCTCGCCGCCACCACGGCCCGTCACACGGTGATGCCGCTGCAGCGCGACGGCGGCCAGAGCCAGTACATCGAACACCCCGCCCCCGACGGCGCCGACACAACCATCCAACCCACCCTGAACTGGATGGAGGCCCATCTCCATCAGCAACTCACCCTCGACGACATCGCCCGCCGCGCCGCGATGAGTGTCCGCAGCCTCAACCGTCACTTCCGTGCACAGACCGGTACCACTCCGCTCCAATGGCTGCTACGGGCCCGGGTCCACCGCGCCCAGGAGCTGCTGGAGACCACACTCATGCCGGTGGAACGCATCGCCGACGAAGTCGGGTTCGGCTCGCCCGCCGCCTTCCGCCAGCACTTCGCCCGCCGGGCCGGGGTCTCGCCCCAGGCATACCGCGCCGCCTTCGGCGCCACCGCGCATCTCACGGCGACCGGGCGGGCCGGCTGATCTCACGGCGGCCCGCGACCGTCGAGCCCGATGCCCCGCCCCGGGCCGCCACCGCGAACTCAGCCGTCCCGCCGGTACACGGCGCGGGGGCCGACGGACGAGCCGCCCGCCCGGGCGACCCGCTCCCGCAGCCCCCGGTCCGCCGTCACCACCACACAGGGCCGCAGCCCCGACTCTGCGGCCACCAGCTCCGCGATCCGGTCGTCGCCGCTGCCGGGTGCCTCGTCGACCCGGACGCCCGGCACCGCGGCGACCCCGCGGGCCGCGCCCTCCACGACCAGCACCACCTCCAGCGGCCCCGGACGGCCCGCCACGCCCTCGGCGGCGTACCGGACCAGCCGGTCCCGCAGCCGTTCGGCGGCGCCGCGCCGGTCGCGCCACCAGCCGTCGGGCACCGAACCCACGACATTCGCGCCGTCGACGATCAGCAGAGTCACCATGCGGGTCCCATCGGGATCGGGAAAGGGGCCGTACGGAGAGTCTCCGTACGGCCCCTTGGTACACCACGTCAGGCGGGGACGCTCGCCACTCCCGGAGCCAGGAACGGCTTGCCGTTGACCCGCTCGGAGACGCCCGCGCGGTCCAGATACGGGGTGATACCGCCCAGGTGGAACGGCCAGCCCGCACCCGTGATCAGACACAGGTCGACGTCCTGCGCCTCGGCCACCACGCCCTCGTCGAGCATCAGCCCGATCTCCTGGGCGACGGCCGCCAGCACCCGGTCCCGTACCTGCTCCTCGGTCAGCACCGAGTCGCCCTGCACCAGCAGCGCCGCGACCTCCGGGTCCAGCTCCGGCTTCCCGGAGTCGTAGACGTAGAAGCCCCGCTTGCCCGCCGCGACCACGGCCGCCAGGTTCGGCGAGACCGTGAAGCGGTCCGGGAACGCGCGGTTCAGGGTCTCGGAGACATGCAGCCCGATCGCCGGGCCGACCAGCTCCAGCAGGACCAGCGGCGACATCGGCAGACCCAGCGGCTCCACCGCCTTCTCGGCGACCGGGACCGGGGTGCCCTCGTCGATCACATTCTGGATCTCGCCCATGAAGCGGGTCAGGATCCGGTTGACCACGAACGCCGGGGCGTCCTTGACCAGGACGGCCGTCTTCCTCAGCTGCTTCGCCACCGCGAACGCGGTCGCCAGCGACGCGTCGTCCGTCCGCTCACCGCGGACGATCTCCAGCAGCGGCAGGATCGCCACCGGGTTGAAGAAGTGGAAGCCGACGACCCGCTCCGGGTGCTTCAGCTCGGCCGCCATCTCGGAGACCGAGAGGGAGGAGGTGTTGGTCGCCAGGATCGCGTGGGCCGGGGCGACCGCCTCCACCTCCGCGAAGACCTGCCGCTTGACGCCCATCTCCTCGAAGACGGCCTCGATCACGAAGTCCGCGTCGGCGAAACCTTCCGCCTTGTCGAGGACACCGGTCACCAGGGCCTTCAGCCGGTTGGCCTTGTCCTGGTTGATCCGGCCCTTGCCGAGCAGCTTCTCGATCTCGGCATGGACATACCCCACACCCTTGTCGATCCGCTCCTGGTCGATGTCGGTCAGCACGACCGGCACCTCCAGACGGCGCAGGAACAGCAGCGCCAGCTGCGACGCCATCAGACCGGCACCCACCACACCGACCTTGGTGACCGGCCGGGCCAGGGACTTGTCCGGCGCGCCCACCGGGCGCTTGCCCCGCTTCTGCACCAGATTGAAGGCGTAGAGACCGCTGCGCAGCTCACCGCCCATGATCAGATCGGCCAGCGCCCGGTCCTCGGCGTCGAACCCGGCCTGGACGTCGCCGTCCTTCGCGGCGGCCAGGATGTCCAGCGCGCGATACGCGGCGGGGGCGGCGCCGTGCACCTTGGCGTCGGCGATCGCCCGGCCCTTGGCCACGGCCGCGTCCCACGCCTCGCCCCGGTCGACCTCGGCGCGCTCCACCACGGTGTCGCCCTTGAGCACCGAAGCCGTCCAGAGCAGCGACTGCTCCAGGAAGTCGGCCCCGTCGAAGATCGCGTCGGCGATCCCCAGCTCGAAGACCTGCGGGCCCTTCAGCTGCCGGTTCTGGTTGAGCGCGTTCTCGATGATCACCTTCACCGCGCGGTCGGCGCCGATCAGATTCGGCAGCAGCGCGCAGCCGCCCCAGCCGGGCACCAGACCGAGGAAGACCTCGGGCAGCGAGAAGGCCGGGATCGCCCGGGAGACCGTACGGTACGAACAGTGCAGACCGACCTCGACACCGCCGCCCATCGCCGCGCCGTTGTAGTAGGCGAAGGTGGGGACGGCGAGCCCGGCGAGCCGCTTGAAGACGTCGTGGCCGCTCTTCCCGATCGCCAGCGCGTCCTCGTGGCGGCGCAGCAGCTCGACACCCTTGAGGTCGGCGCCGACGGCGAAGATGAACGGCTTGCCGGTCAGCCCGGCACCGACGATGGAACCCGCCGCCGCCTCGGCCTCGACCTGGTCGATCGCCGCGTCCAGATTGGCCAGCGACCGGGGACCGAAGGTGGTCGGCTTGGTGTGGTCCAGCCCGTTGTCCAGGGTGATCAGGGCGAACCGCCCGGCGCCGTACGGCAGCTCCAGATGGCGTACGTGCGCGCTGGTGACGACCTCGTCCGGGAACAACTCGGCCGCGCCCTTCAACAGTTCGGCGGTGGTGCTCACTTGTCCCCCTCGAAGTGCGGGTTCTCCCAGATGACGGTCGCGCCCATGCCGAAGCCGACGCACATGGTGGTGAGGCCGTAACGGACCTCGGGCCGCTCCTCGAACTGCCGGGCCAGCTGCGTCATCAGCCGGACACCGGAAGAGGCCAGCGGGTGCCCGAACGCGATCGCGCCGCCGTACTGGTTGACCCTCGGATCGTCGTCGGCGATGCCGTAGTGCTCCAGAAACGCCAGTACCTGGACCGCGAACGCCTCATTGATCTCGAAGAGACCGATGTCCTCGATCGACAGACCCGCCTGGGCCAGCGCCTTCTCGGTGGCCGGGATCGGGCCGTAGCCCATTACCTCCGGCTCCACCCCGGCGAAGGAGTACGCCACCAGACGCATCCTCACCGGCAGCCCGTGCTCCCGGGCGAAGTCCTCCGACGCGACGATCGCGGCGGTGGCACCGTCGTTGAGCCCGGCGGCGTTGCCCGCGGTGACCCGGCCGTGGGTCCGGAACGGGGTCTTCAGCCCGGCCAGGTTCTCCAGGGTCGTCCCCGGACGCATCGGCTCGTCCTCGGTCGCCAGCCCCCAGCCGGTCTCCCCGCCCTCGGGGCTGGTCCGGCGGATCGCGATCGGCACCAGATCCTGCTGGATCTTCCCGTCCGCGTACGCCTTGGCCGCCTTCTCCTGCGACCGTACGGCGTACTCGTCGGCCCGCCGCTTGGTGATCGACGGGTAGCGGTCGTGCAGGTTCTCCGCCGTCATCCCCATGAAGAGGGCGGACTCGTCCACCAGCTTCTCCGAGACGAACCGCGGATTGGGGTCGACGCCCTCACCCATCGGATGCCGCCCCATGTGCTCCACACCGCCCGCGATGACGGCATCGTACGCGCCGAAGGCGATCGACCCGGCGGTCGTCGTCACCGCGGTCAGCGCCCCCGCGCACATCCGGTCCACCGAATACCCCGGCACGGACGCCGGCAGCCCGGCGAGGATCCCCGCGGTCCGGCCGATCGTCAGACCCTGGTCACCGATCTGCGTCGTGGCCGCGATGGCGACCTCGTCGACCTTCGCCGGATCGAGGGCGGGATTCCGGCGCAGCAGCTCCCGGATGGCCTTCACGACCAGGTCGTCGGCGCGGGTCTCGTGGTAAATGCCCTTGGGGCCCGCCTTGCCGAACGGGGTGCGGACGCCGTCGACGAAGACGACGTCCCTGAGGCTACGAGGCACGATGGCTCTCCTCCAGGTGCGGGATGGCACTGCTGCGGGGCGCGCGACTGAGCGTGCGCTTGGGCCCCATGCTACTTGCGGGTAACTCAAGTGCCCAGCCCCTGCCCTGCGAGCGGCGTCACATTCCCCCGAAGCGCCGACGGCCTGCGGCCCGCCTGTGGTTGTTCGCGCGGTTTCTGCCCCCCTGTGGCTTCGGCGGTGGGGGACCCCCAGCGCCCTTGGCCCTCCGGGTGGGACCCGCCACTACCGGGCCGCGCCCGGCGCCCTGGTGTTGTTTGCGGTCTGCGGACCGTGGCTGGCTTGTCGCGCGGTTCTGCCCCCTATGCCTTCGGCAATGGGGGACCCCCAGCGCCACCTGGTGGCTTTCCCGACCGTCCTCGGGACGAGTGACGCCCTCCGGGCGGGATGGGTAGTGCTTCCTCCGGAGGAGTTTCGACCGCGCGCTGTCGTGGGCTTGTCGCGCAGTTCCCCGCGCCCCTAAGTGCTCTCCCCCTCGCCGCCCCTGTGGAGGAGACGGGCCCTTCTTGGGGGCGCGGGGAACTGCGCGACAAGCCACCCACCCAGACGCGGGAGGACCGACAACACCAGGCCGCACCCATCCCCTCCCCGGGACGGGCTCCGGCCCCAGGAGACAAGACCAGTCGGCGTGGTCGGGGGGTGCAGGGTCGCCCCCGCAACGGATGGCGGAAAAGAGACGGGTCTGCCTCCCAGGAAACCCCACTTCCGCCGTCCGTGAGGAGGTGAGCCCGGAGGCCACCGACCCTCCCGCCACAAGACAAGACCGCCCGCATACCGCTGGAGCAACGGTCACAACTTCAACAGCCCCTTGGGGGTCCCCCCAAAGGCAGCTTTGGGGGAGCCTGAGGCGCGAAGACCCCCGCACGCAACGGGGAGCCCCACACCAGGCGCCCGGGGCGCGAGCCGCGAACGGCCCCGCACGCCGCGGGAAACCCCGCACCAGGCGGGGACCCCACAGCGGGAGGCGTTCGTCAGGGCGAGGTGAGCGCCGTGGTGAGCGGAGGAGTGACCAGCGTCGTCTGCCAGGGCCGCGCGCCCAGTGCCGTCAACGCCGCCGCGACCGTCTCCGGGGTGATCTCCCGCGGCGGCTCCCAGCAGACCCGCCGTACCGTGTCCGGTGAGATCAGGTTCTCCTGCGGCAGGTTCAGTTCCTCGGCCAGCGCCGTGATCGCGGTGCGCGCGGCGGAGAGCCGGGCGGCCGCCGCCGGGTCCTTGTCGGCCCAGGCCCTCGGCGGCGGGGGGCCCGCGAGCTGCTGGCCGGGCTGCGGGAGTTCGGAGTCGGGGAGGGCGCGGGCCCGGTCGACGGCGGACTGCCACTGTTCGAGCTGGCGTCGGCTCATCCGGCTGCCGAAGCCCGCGACCCCGGCGAGGGCGTGGGCGTTCGGCGGCAGGGCGAGTGCCGCTTCGACGATGGCGGCGTCGCCGAGGACCTTGCCGGGGGATACGTCGCGTCGCTGGGCGATCCGGTCCCGGGTGTTCCAGAGTTCCCGTACGACGGCCATCTGGCGGCGGCGCCGTACCTTGTGCATTCCGGAGGTCCGGCGCCAGGGGTCCTTGCGCGGCGGGGGCGGCGGTGCCGTGGCGATGGCGTGGAATTCCTGGTGGGCCCAGTCGAGCTTGCCCTGCCGGTCGAGTTCTTTCTCCAGGGCGTCGCGGAGGTCGATCAGCAGTTCGACGTCGAGGGCGGCGTACCGCAGCCAGGGCTCGGGGAGCGGCCGGGTGGACCAGTCGACGGCGGAGTGGCCCTTCTCCAGGGCGTACCCGAGGACGGATTCGACCATGGCGCCGAGTCCGACCCGGGGGAATCCGGCGAGCCGGCCCGCCAGCTCGGTGTCGAAGAGGCTGGTGGGGACCATGCCTATCTCGCGCAGGCAGGGCAGGTCCTGGGTGGCGGCGTGCAGGATCCACTCGGTGCCGGAGAGTGCCGTGCCGAGTACGGAGAGGTCGGGGCAGCCGACGGGGTCGATCAGGGCGCTGCCCGCGCCTTCGCGGCGCAGCTGGACGAGGTAGGCCCGCTGTCCGTAGCGGTAGCCGGACGCCCGCTCGGCGTCGACGGCGACGGGGCCCGTCCCGGCCGAGAACGCGGCCACGACGGCCGCGAGCGCGTCGGCGTCGGCGACCACCGGGGGGATGCCCTCGCGGGGCTCCAGCAAGGGGGTGGGCGTCTCTCGGGGGTCTTGCTCGGCTGCGACGCCGGCGTCCGGGGGAGCGCCCCCGGCGGTTCGCAGTGCGGTCTCTGCTGCGGGGTTATGGGCGTCGGTCACGTGTCAAGGGTATCCGTGAACGCGGCGAGCCTGTCGCCGGAAACGATCCGTCGACAGGCGCGCGCGGGAGTGAAGGGGTCAGTGGATGATGCCCGTGCGCAGGGCGACCGCCACCATGCCCGCCCGGTCGCCGGTGCCGAGCTTGCGGGCGATCCGGGCCAGGTGGCTTTTGACGGTGAGGGCGGACAGGCCCATGGAGACGCCGATGGCCTTGTTCGACTGGCCCTCCGCAACCAGCCGCAGGACCTCGACCTCGCGGCCGGACAGTTCGCGGTAGCCCCCGGGGTGGCTGGGGGCGCCCGGCGGGCGGCGGTGCCCGAGCCTGGCGGCGGCGGCGCCGATGGGCGCTGCCCCGGGCCGGGTGGGGTGGCCGATGTTGGTCCGGGTGCCGGTGACGACGTAGCCCTTGACGCCACCCGCGAGGGCGTTGCGTACGGCGCCGATGTCGTCGGCGGCGGAGAGCGCGAGGCCGTTGGGCCAGCCCGCGGCGCGGGTCTCGGAGAGCAGGGTGAGGCCGGAGCCGTCGGGCAGGTGGACGTCGGCGACGCAGATGTCGCGGGGGTTGCCGATCCGGGGGCGGGCCTCGGCGATGGACGACGCCTCGATGACGTCCCGGACTCCGAGCGCCCACAGGTGGCGGGTGACGGTGGACCGGACGCGGGGGTCGGCCACCACGACCATCGCGGTCGGCTTGTTCGGACGGTAGGCGACCAGGCTGGCGGGCTGCTCGAGAAGGACGGACACCGGGCTCCTCCTGGGGGGAAGGTGCAGGGACGGGGCCGGCTCGGGGATATAGCCGGGGCGTTCCGTGAAGTTAGGGTCATTGACCTCTTCGGCAGCCCGTCCGGTGTCCTTTAGGAAATGATCACGATCCAGTGAGTAAATTGGTGCAATTCGGACGGGCGTCCGATCGTGAACGGGGGCGATGCGCCGTGGCCTCCGGCGCGCCGCGTGCGGGCTGCGCCCGGCGATCGGGTGTTGTCGGAGGTCTGTGGCTCGTCGCGCAGTCCGGCCCTCTCCGGCTGAACGCCATACCCCGGAGCCTGTGGGGGCTCGCCCTCCCATGCCGACCGCGCGCCGTCTGTGGCTTGTCGCGCAGTTCCGCCCCCTATGCCTTCGGCAATGGGGGGACCCCCAGCGCCTTGGCCCTCCACCTGAACGCCTCACCCCGGAGCCTGTGGGCGGTCCCCACCCACCATTGCCGACCGCGCCACCGTCGTGGTTGTTCGCGCAGTTCCCCGCGCCCCTGAATGCCCTCCCGGGCATCGCCCCCGGGAACGGGGCCCGGCTCTCCGCAAGGGCGGCGAGGAGGGCAACCCAGGGGCGCGGGGAACTGCGCGACCAGCCGCGCACGGTCCGCAGACCGCCAACGGCCCGGGGTCGCAGAGCGGAGCCCGGGTTGTCGGGCGATGCCGGGAGGGGCAAGGCGCTGCGGCCCCCGGGCAAGGCGCGTCAGCGGTGCTGGGGTCCCCGGCGCTGGGGGAGCGTCACCACGCCCGTGACCGTCTCCGCCCCGCCCACCGGCACCGGCGGCAGGCCCGCGATCTGGCAGAGCAGGTCGCACCAGGCCGCCAGGTGCGCCCGGGTGTCCGGTACGCCGCCCGTGCCCTCGCGGGGGGTCCAGGACGCCCGGATCTCGATCTGGGTCGCGGGGCGGCGCTCGGAGAGTCCGCCGAAGTAGTGGGATCCGGCCCGGGTGACGGTGCCGCTGGGTTCCCCGTACGAGAGGCCCCGCGCGTCGAGCGCGCCCGTCAGCCACGACCAGCAGACCTCGGGGAGCAGCGGGTCCGCCGCCATCTCCGGTTCGAGTTCGGCCCGGACGAGTGTGACCAGGCGGAACGTGCCCTGCCAGGCGTCGTGGCCCGCCGGGTCGTGGAGCAGGACCAGCCGGCCGTCGGCCAGGTCGTCGCCGTCGTCCACGACGGCCGCCTCCAGGGCGTAGGCGTGCGGGGCGAGCCGCTGCGGGGGCCGGGCGGGGTCCACCTCGATCTCCGGGCGCGGCCGGGCCGCCCGCAGTGCCTCGACGGCGAGCCGGAACGCCCGCGGGACGGTGTCGTCCTCCGCGCCGTCCCCGGTCCCCGCGCCGTCCGGATGTGAATGTTCAGCATGATCGGAAAAACGTCCCTGAGCCGCAGCCATGCGGGGAAGACTAGGCGGAACGCGGCCCCCTCGCAGGGAAGGACACCCGGCGGGGCCGCCGGTTTTCCGGGCCGTGCGAAGATTTGGGGCGTGAGCGCCAACGACCGCCCCTCGGGCCAGCCGCCGAAGACGTACGATTCCGCCTTTCTGAGGGCCTGCCGCCGGGAGCCGGTGCCGCACACCCCCGTCTGGTTCATGCGGCAGGCGGGGCGGTCCCTGCCCGAGTATCTGAAGCTCCGTGAGGGCATTCCGATGCTGGAGTCCTGCATGCGGCCCGAGCTGGTCAAGGAGATCACTCTCCAGCCGGTGCGGCGGCACGGCGTCGACGCGGCGATCTACTTCAGCGACATCGTGGTCCCCCTGAAGGCGATCGGGATCGATCTCGACATCAAGCCCGGGGTGGGCCCGGTCGTCGCCGAGCCGATCCGGACCCGGGCCGATCTGGCCCGGCTGCGCGATCTGACGCCGGACGACGTGGCGTATGTCACGGAGGCCATCGGGCTGCTCACCGAGGAACTGGGCGGCACGCCGCTGATCGGTTTCGCGGGCGCCCCGTTCACCCTCGCCAGCTATCTCGTCGAGGGCGGCCCGTCCCGGAACCACGAGCACACCAAGGCGCTGATGTACGGCGACCCGGAGCTGTGGGCGGAGCTGCTGGACCGGCTCGCGGAGATCACCTCCGCCTTCCTGAAGGTCCAGATCGAGGCCGGGGCGAGCGCCGTCCAGCTCTTCGACTCCTGGGTCGGCGCGCTGGCCCCCGCCGACTACCGCCGTTCGGTCATGCCCGCTTCCGCGAAGGTCTTCGACGCGGTCGCCGGTTACGGGGTGCCCCGGATCCACTTCGGTGTCGGTACGGGCGAACTGCTCGGCCTGCTCGGCGAGGCCGGGGCGGATGTCGTCGGGGTCGACTGGCGCGTCCCCCTCGACGAGGCGGCCCGCCGGGTCGGCCCCGGCAAGGCGCTCCAGGGCAATCTGGACCCCGCCGTGCTGTTCGCCCCGCGCGAGGCCGTCGAGACGAAGGCCCGGGAGGTGCTGGCCGCCGCGGAGGGGCTGGAGGGCCATGTCTTCAACCTGGGCCACGGGGTGCTGCCCACCACGGACCCGGACGCGCTGACCCGGCTGGTGGAGTTCGTCCACACCCAGACCGCCCGCTGACCGCCCCCGGCCAGGGGACGCGAGGACCGGCCGGTACGGGGACGCCCCGTACCGGCCGTACGCCTTACCGGGACTCCACGGCCCGGACCGCCTTGCGGGCCGCGACCAGGACCGGGTCCCAGACGGGCGAGAACGGCGGGGCGTACCCCAGGTCGAGCTGGGTCATCCGCTCGACCGTCATTCCGGCGGTCAGGGCCACGGCCGCCACGTCGACCCGTTTCGCGGCGCCGTCACGGCCCACGATCTGGAGCCCCAGCAGCCGTCCCGAACCGCGTTCCGCCAGGATCTTCACGGTCATGGGGGCGGCGCCCGGGTAGTACCCGGCCCGGCTGGTGGACTCGACGGTCGCCGTGACGTACTGGAGCCCGACCGCCTTCGCGTCCTTCTCCCGCAGTCCGGTCCTGGCGATCTCCAGATCGCAGACCTTGCTGACGGCCGTGCCCACGACGCCGGGGAACGTGCCGTAGCCGCCGCCGATGTTCGCGCCGATGATCTGGCCGTGCTTGTTGGCGTGGGTGCCGAGCGGGATGTGCCGCTCCCGGCCGGAGACCAGGTCCAGCACCTCGACGCAGTCGCCGCCCGCCCAGATCGCGTCCTCGCCCCGGACCCGCATCGACAGATCGGTCAGCAGTCCGCCGTACGCCCCGGTCGGCAGCCCCGCCGCCCGGGCCAGCGCCGTCTCCGGCTCCACCCCGATGCCGAGGACCACCACATCCGCCGGATACTCGGCGTCCGCCGTCGCCACCGCCCGGACCCGGCCGTCGGCGCCGGTCAGGACCTCGGTGACCTCGGCCCCGTTGACCGTGGTGATGCCGAGGCCGTCCATCGCCTCGTGCACCAGCCGCCCCATGTCGGGGTCGAGGGTGGCCATCGGCTGCTCGCCCCGGTTGAGCACGGTGACGTCGAAGCCGCGCAGCAGCATGGCCTCCGCCATCTCCACCCCGATATAGCCCGCGCCCACCACCACCGCGCGCCGTGACCGGCCGCCTTCGCCGGGGCCGAGGGCGCGCAGGGTGTCGAGGAGGGCCTGGCCGTCGCCGAGGTTCTGGACGCCGTGGACCCCGGGCGCCTCGATCCCGGGGATCGGCGGCCGGACCGGCCGCGCCCCGGTGGCGATCACCAGCCGGTCCCAGCCGGTCCAGGACTCCGTACCGTCGTCGAGGTCCCGGGTCCTGACCCGGCCCCGGTCGGTGTCGATCTCGGTGACCTCGGTCCGCGTCCGCAGCTCGATCGCCCGGGCCCGGTGCTCCTCGGGCGTTCTGGCGATCAGTTCGTCGCGTTCCCCGACCTGCCCCCCGATCCAGTACGGGATCCCGCACGCCGAGTAGGAGGTGAACCGGCCGCGCTCGAAGGCGACGATCTCCAGCTCCTGCGGCGGGCGGAACCTGCGCGCCTGCGACGCGGCGGACATACCCGCCGCGTCGCCCCCGATGACCACCAGTCGTTCCGTTGTCATGGGCCACACGCTACGCGGGGGTCCGGCCGGACCCGGCGGCCCCGTGCCCGTCGGGTCCGGCCGGACCGGTCACGGGCGGGCCGTGGTGCCGGGATCTCCCGGAACCTCCTGATCCGGGCCGGTAGCGGCGCCCTTCGGTCCGGCCTGATCACCGGCCCGGCCACCGGCGGGACCGGCCGCGGCCCGGGACTCCGTACCGCCGTCGACCCCGGCCGACCCGTCGCCGCCGCCGCCGTCCCGGTCCGGGCCCGCGGCCCAGTACGTGGCGCTCCTCCTGGGCACGGCCCCGCGCCGCAGGGCACGCCGCCGCAGCGCCCACCAGATCGCGGCGCCCAGCCCCAGCGGCAGCAGGAACGGCAGTACGGCCCCGATCACGACCGCCGTCCAGCGGACCGTGGACACCAGCGCGTCCCAGCCGCCTTCCACCGCGTCCCCGACGCCCGGACCGTCGTCGTCCTTCGGCTCCGCCGGCCGCTCCTTCGGCGCCCGGTAGTCGAGCGTGATCGTCGACATCGCCGACCGGTTCCGCAGCGACGACCGCTGGGCCAGCAGTGACTCCAGATCGGCCTGCCTGCGGCCCAGTTCGGACTCCAGTGTCACGATGTCCGACAGCTTCTCCGCCCGGTCCATCAGCTCCCGGACCCGGGCCACGCTCGCCCGCTGGCTGGCGATCCGGCTCTCCACGTCCACGACCTGGTCGGTGACGTCCTTGGCGTCCGTCTTGCGGGAGAGGACCTTGCCGCCGCGCGCCAGCGCCGTGAGGGTGGCCTCGTACCGCTCCTGCGGTACCCGGATCGTCAGCACCGACCCGCCGGACGCGATATCGCCATCGCCGGTCGTCCTGGTGGGGTCGGGCTCCCGGGCGAACCCCGAGGACTCCTCGCCGACGTAGCCGCCCTGCGCCGCCGTGATCCGGCGGGCCTCGGCGACCGCCTTCGCCACATCGGCGACCTCGATCCGCAGTTCGGCGGTTCTGATCACATGGACCGCCGCCGCCGGGAGCGGTTTGCTCGTACCGCTCGCGTTCGCCCCGCCGGTGCCCGGTGTCGAGGCGGGCGGTGCCGCCTTCCTGGTGCCGGTCTCCCGGTCCGCCTGCTCACCGGTGTCCGGTTCCCGCGCGGTGTCCCCGGCTCCCGCGCCGTCGTCCGGGGCCGCCCTGTCCCCGTCGGTTTTGGTGCCCGCCTGCGCCGCTTCCGACGACGCCTTGTCGCCGTCGCCGCCCGCACTGCAGCCCGCCAGGGTCAGCCCCCCGGCCAGTACGAGCGCCGCCCAGGCCCGCCGGGTCCTCGCAGCACGCATCTCCGTCACCCCCCTCGGCGCGGTACCGGTCGCCGGTGCCGCGCGCGGTGTTCTCGGTCGTCCGTCGTCACTTGGACGCACCGGAGCCGCGTACCGTTTGCCGCGCGCGGTTCCGAACCGGTCACGTTCGGGACTCGGAACGGCGTTTGAGAGAGTGGGGACATGGATTCAGCGCACTCCGGCGCAGTCGCCGACCCCGACCCACGTCCCACCGCCGACCGCGGCACCGCCCCGGGAGGCCCCCCGGGCCGTGCCGTCGTCGTCGGCGGCGGTATCTCCGGCCTCGCCGCCGCACACCGGCTGACCGCCGAGGGCTGGCGGGTGACCCTGCTGGAGGCCGCCGCCCGGGTCGGCGGCAAACTCCACGCGGGCGAGCTCGCGGGCGTCCCCGTCGACCTGGGCGCCGAGTCCGTGCTCGCCCGCCGCCCCGAGGCCGTCGAACTGGCCCGGGCCGTGGGACTCGGCGACCGGCTCCAGCCGCCCGCCACCGCCACCGCCGCAGTCTGGACCGCGGGAGCCCTGCGGCCGATGCCCAAGGGCCATGTGATGGGCGTCCCGGCCGGCTCCGCGTCCCTCGCCGGACTGCTCAGCGCCGAGGGTCTGGCCCGGATCGACCGCGAGCGGGAATTGCCCCCCGCCGACCTCGGCGAGGACGTCGCCGTCGGCCGCTACGTCGCCGACCGCCTCGGCCCCGAGGTCGTGGACCGGCTGGTGGAGCCGCTGCTCGGCGGGGTCTACGCGGGGGACGCGTACCGGATCTCGATGCGCGCCGCCGTACCCCGGCTGTTCGACTTCGCCCGCCGTACCCCGTCCCTGCTGGACGCCGTGCGCGCCGTCCAGGACGAGGCCCGGGACCGGCGGCAGGACGGGCCCGTCTTCCTCGGCGTCGACGGCGGGGTCGGCACACTGGCCACCGCCGTCGCCGACGCCGTCCGCGCGGCCGGCGGCGAACTGCGGACCGGTACCCGCGCCCTCGGCCTGGCCAGGACCGCCGACGGCTGGCGGGTCCGTACCGACCGTGACGAGACGCTCACCGCCGACGCGGTCGTCCTCGCCACCCCCGCCTGGTCGACCGCCGAACTGCTGGCCGCCGAGTGCCCGGCCGCCGCGGCCGAGATCGGCCGGATCGAGTACGCCTCCATGGCCCTGATCACCCTCGCCTTCCGCCGGGCCGACGTCGAGGGCGTCCTGCCCGGCGGCAGCGGCTTCCTCGTCCCCTCCGCCGACGCCCCCACCATCAAGGCGTCCACCTTCTCGTCCCGCAAGTGGCGCTGGGTGGACGAGGCGTCCGCCGCCGACGGCCTCTTTCTGCTCCGTACCTCCGTCGGCCGCTACGGCGACGAGGACCACATCCACCGCGAGGACGGCGAACTCGTCGACGTCTCCCTGCGCGACCTCGGCACCGTCACCGGGCTCGCCGCCCGGCCCGTGGCGAGCACCGTGACCCGCTGGATCGGCGGACTGCCGCAGTACCCGGTGGGCCATCCCGCCCGGACCGCCCGGATCCGTGCCGAGATCGCGAAACTCCCCGGCCTGGAGCTGTGCGGAGCCGCCTACGACGGCGTCGGCATCCCCGCCTGCATCGCCGACGGACGGCGCGCCGCCGACGCGATCACCGCGATGCCGACCCGGGCGCGGGCCGCCGGTGAGGACGCGGGACAATAGCCTCATGAGTGCGCCAGAAAAGATCCCCAACGCCGGCAAGAAGGCCAAGGACCTCAACGAGGTCATCCGCTACACGCTGTGGTCGGTCTTCAAGCTGCGCGACGTGCTGCCCGAGGACCGCTCCGGCTGGGCCGAAGAGGTCCAGGAGCTGTTCGACAAGCTCGCCGCCGAGGACGTCACGATCCGCGGTACGTACGACCTCTCCGGGCTCCGGGCCGACGCCGATCTGATGATCTGGTGGCACGCGGAGACCGCGGACGAGCTGCAGAACGCGTACAACCTGTTCCGCCGGACCCGGTTCGGCCGGACGCTGGAGCCGGTGTGGTCCAACATGGCGCTGCACCGCCCCGCCGAGTTCAACAAATCGCACATCCCGGCGTTCCTGGCGGACGAGCGGGCCCGCGACTACGTCAGCGTCTACCCGTTCGTACGGTCGTACGACTGGTATCTCCTCGCCGACGAGGACCGCCGCCGGATGCTCGCCGACCACGGCAAGATGGCCCGCGGCTACCCCGACGTCCGGGCCAACACGGTCGCCTCGTTCTCCCTCGGCGACTACGAGTGGATCCTCGCCTTCGAGGCCGACGAACTCCACCGCATCGTCGACCTGATGCGCCATCTGCGCGCCTCCGAGGCGCGGATGCACGTCCGCGAGGAGGTCCCGTTCTACACCGGCCGCCGCAAGTCCGTGGCGGAGCTGGTGGCGGACCTCGCCTGACGAACTCGGCCCGGAAAGGCGGTCGCCGTCACGGTGACCGCCTTTCCTCTGAGAAGATTCTCCGCGGAGGAGGTCCGGGGGCCGCGTCGTCCCCGGCAGTGAACCGGAGGCGGGTCCGCGCGGGCCGCCTCCGTTGGCCCGGAAGATCAGAGGGCGGGACGCGGCAGCACCGGCTGCGGCAACCGTCGCTCCAGCGACACCGGGTCGGGCTCCGGGTGCGGCGCGCACGACGCGCGCCGCACCGGCGCCTCGCCGCGCACCAGATAGTCCTCCAGATACGCGTTGACGCAGTCGTTCGAGCCGCCGCCGATGCCGTGGGTGCCCGCGTCCTCCTCGGTGATCAGGACCGCGCCCTTCAGCCGCCGCGCCAACTCCTTCGCCCCCTCGTACGGGGTCGCCGCGTCCCGCTCCGCGGCCAGGATCAGTACCGGCGGCAGCGCGCCCCAGCGGGTCCGCACTTCCAGTGGCCGCTGCCGGGGCGGCGCCCAGAACGCGCACGGCAGATTCATCCAGGCGTTGTCCCAGGTCTCGAACGGCGCCTCGCGGGCCAGGGCGTCGTTGTCCCGCTCCCAGACCGCCCAGTCGGTGGGCCAGGGCGCGTCGTTGCAGAGGTTCGCCGTGTAGACGGCCCGGGAGTTCTCCGACTCCGCCGCCCACTCCCTCTTCGGCGCCGCCTGCTGGACCAGCGGCTTCTCGTTGCCCCGCAGATACTCGGAGAGCGCCTTCGCCCGCGCGGGCCAGTAGTCGTCGTAGTAACCGGCGCCCAGGAAGGCCGACTGGAGCTGCGCCGGGCCGACCAGACCGCCCGCCGGTTCCTTCGCGAGCCGGGCCTTCACCTCGTCGTAGCGGCGGGCCACCGCCCCGGGCGTGGTGCCCAGGCCGAAGACGTCGTCGTGCCGGGCGACCCAGGCCCGGAAGTCCGCCCAGCGGGCCTCGAACGCGAACGACTGGTCGAGATTGCTGCGGTACCAGATCTTCTCCACGCCCGGGTGCACCGCCGAGTCGAAGACCATCCGGCGGACGTGCGAGGGGAACATCGTGGCGTACAGGGCGCCGAAGTAGGTGCCGTAGGAGGCGCCCATGAACGTCAGCCGCTCCTGGCCGAGCGCCGCCCGCAACACATCCAGATCGCGGGCGTTGTTGAGGGACGTGTAGTGGCGCAGCGCCGGGCCCGAGCGGCGGACACAGCCCTCCGCGTACGCCCTGGCCTCCGCGACCCGCTCCCGCTTGAACGCCCGGGAGGGGTACGTCTCCGAAGCCGACGGGGCCTTGATGTGCGCCGACGGCTCCTCGCAGGAGATCGGCGCCGACCGGGCCACCCCCCTCGGGGCGTAGCCGACCAGGTCGTAGGCGCGGGCGATGCCCTTGAACGCGTCCAACTGGCCGACCAGCGGGAAGAACATACCGGAGCCGCCGGGGCCGCCCGGGTTGTAGACCAGCGCGCCCTGGTGCTCGGCTGGTTCACCGGCGGCGGCGATCCGGCTGACGGTCAGGGAGATCCGGGTGCCGTCCGGGTCGGCGTAGTCGAGGGGGACCTCGACCGTGCCGCAGCCGACGGTCTCCGGCAGGCCCTCGGAGTCCGGGCACGGCCCGAACACGATGCCCTTCGCGGCGGCCCGTTCGGCGGCGACCGCGGTGCCCAGGGTCTCCGGGTCCGGCGGGCCGACCCGGAGACCGGCGGCGGGCCCGGTGGCCGTACCACTCGCGGCCGGAACCGTCAGCGCCGACAGGGCCAGCGACCCCAGGGCTGCCACCAGCCCGTATCCCACCCCTCGTGTCCTCACGTCCGGTATCCCTCTCCGCCGACGGTGTATGACATACGGTCAAGGGATTTTTCGGGGTATGTGTCGAGCTGTAAAGCACCTTTGTCCGGTGTCGCGGCCAATGACCCCGATGCGCCGTACGGTGCGCCGCGCGCCCCTACCTGCCGCCGTCGAGCGCCCGGCGCAGCAGCGGATCGTCGAGGGTGCCGGGGCCGCCGACGGCGAGCGCCGTGAGCCGCTCCCGCTCGGCGCCCTCCGGTGCGGCGATCGGCCCCGAAAGCGCCGTCCGGCCCTCGGGGGACGCCCAGTCGAGATAGGGCCGTACCTCGATCCGGCCGATCAGCAGGGCGCTGAGGGTGAGCAGCAGCGGCAGGGCGAACCAGGCCAGCACCGCGGGTCCGGGCGGCCCGCCGCCGCCCGGCAGCGCCAACGCGGTCACCGCGAGGGCCGGTACGGCGAAGGCGGCGGTGCGGATGCCCCGTACCGCCGCGGCCGAGCGGGTCCTGGCGGTGTCGGGGACGGCCAGTCCGGCGCCCGTCAGCCGGTCGGCGATGGCGCGCACGGCGTCGGCGGATCCGGCGGCCCGGCGGACGGCGTCCGTCCTGGCCTGGTGACCCGCCGGTCCTATCGCCCGGATCACCGAACGCTCCAGTACGTCGTCGGTCCTGGCGTCGACGACGGTGGCCCAGCCGGTATGGGCGAGCAGCAGCGCCCGGCGGCGGTGCATCGCGACCAGGGTGACGTCCATGACCCGGCCGGGGCCGCCGGAGAGGAAGGCGGCCTCGTGGAGGGTGAGCGCCCGCGGCGGGCGGAGGGCCCGGCGGGCCGGGGTCCGGGCGGCGGCCACGGCGGCGGCGCACAGCCGGGTACAGGCCACCGCGGCGGTGGCCCAGGCGGCGACGAGCAGAAGGATCCGGAGCATTGGCGTGTTGTACGCGACGAGGGGCCGGGGTCGCCACGGGTTTTCACCCAGTGGACGCCTCGGCTTCAGACGCTCACGGAGGCGCAGGCGGAGCCGCCGCCGCCCCCGCCGCAGGAGGAACCTCCGCCGCCGGACGACGAGCCGCCGCAGGAGAATCCGCCGCCGCCACTGCTGCCGCCGCACGAGGACCCGCCGCCTCCGCCGCCACTGCCGCCTCCGCAGGCCGAGCCGCCTCCGCCGCAGGAACTCCCGCCGCACCCCGAGTCTCCGGTGTCACCGCCGCACCAGTTGACCTCGCCCGCGCCGCCGCCACCGGATGCCCCCGCGTCGACGGCGACCCCGGCGATGGGGACGGCCGCGGCGGCCACCATCGAACTCCGGATGGTGGAGCCGGCCGCGCGGGGTCCGTTCAGCGCCACCCCGGCTCGTCGGCCGAGGCCGGGCTCGCGGACGTACCTTCGCAGCGCCCGGCGCCCGGCGGGGGTGATCCTGCCGCGGGTCAGCACCGCGCAGCGATGGGCGACTATGGCCGCCGGAATGAGGACGGGCAGCGTCAGAAAGAGGAACGGTACGCCCGCGATCTCCATACCGAAGGCGGTGACGAAGGTCAGGACGAACGAGACGGGAAGGCAGCACAGCAGCCCGGCGTGCTGAAGCCGGGCCCAGCGATTCACGACGCGGCGGGCCCGTGACGGGCGGGCCAGGAGTCCTCGGGCGGCGAGGTCGTCGCCGATGGCCTGGACGGCCGGGGAGAGCGCGACGGAGCGGCGCAACGCGGCGAGGGGCAAAGTCTCGGCGCCGTCGGCCTGTTCGAGGACGGCCCGGGTCACGGGATGCGAGAGTCGCCTCTTGCGCCGGACGGCGATCCCCGGTGGGGCGATATCGATGATGCCGGGGTGCAGGGCGTCGATGGCGGTATCGGCCACCCGGGCGGGGCCGCCGCTGAGGAAGGCCACTTCGTAGACGTCGGTGACCCGCCGGTTTGCGCCCCGGGCCCACCCTGCCCCGAGACGGCGGGTCACCGCCGACGCGACCACCAGCAGCAGGGTGAGGGCGGTGATGACCTTGAGGGCAGGGACCATGAACGGGATGTCCCGGTACCACTGGGCAATGATGTCGTTCATACGCCTCCTCCTCCGCAGCCGCCGCCTCCACCGCACGACGAACCCCCGCAGGAGCCCCCGCTTCCCCCGCCGCCACCGTCGCCGCCTCCACCGGCCGAGCCGCCACAGCCCCCACCGCCGCCCGAGTCGGACGAGCACCAGGTGACGGGGCCGTTCGGGCCGCCGGTGTAGAAGCTCTGGCCCGTCGTGGCGAAGTACGGCACCCCTGCCGCGCCCATCATGAGCCTTCTGACGATCGGGTCCTCGACCGACTTCGGTCCCTTGACGGCCATCAGGACCCCGGGGTTCACGGTCCGGTTGTGCCGGCCCGCGTACAGCCGCAAGGCGGAGCGACCCTCGGGGGAGATCCTGGTCCGCGCCCGGGCCCTGGCGAACCGGGCGAGCAGCACACCGATGAGGAGGAGCGGGGGGAGGACGATCAGAGGTATCGCGGCGGCGGAATCGAAGAAGAAGGCGACGAGACCGAGGGAGACCGGGACACCGGCGCTGAAGGCGAGGTACTGGATTCCGGCCCAGCGGTTCACGGCCTCGCGCGCCCGGCTGGGACGGATCAGGAGCCCGCGGCCGGCGAGTTCGTCGCCGAGCCCCTGGACGGCGGGTGAGGTGGCGACCTGGTTCCGCAGCGCGCCGATCGCGCCGCTCTCGGCGGTCCGGACGGTGTCGAGCACGGTCCGCGGGATCTCCCCGGCGACGGTGGTGTCCGTGCGGCTCGGGGTGATCACACCGGGGTGGGCGACGGTGAGCATCCCGTCGGTGTGGAGCCGGATGATCGCGGTGTCCGCGACCCGGCCCGGCCCGCCGCTGAGGAAGGCCGCTTCGTAGAGGTCGTCGATATCGGCCCGCCCGCCCTTGACGGGCCGCCTGGCGGTGACCACGGCGGAGCCGGTCACGGCCGCCGAGAGCGCGGCGATGAGCGCTGCGGCCGAGACGGCCGCCAAGGTGCCGATGTCCATGTCGATGTTCATGGGGTGCCTCCTGTCGGCCGCTCCGAAAGGCTCGGGCGGGTCGGTCCGGACCCGCCCGAGCACCGTGCGGGGCGAGATGACGCCGATACGGGAAGACGACCGCGCGGGTGCTCAGCCCCCGCCGCCGCCTCCGCCTCCGCAGGACGAGCCGCCGCCTCCGCCGCAGGAGGAACCGCCCCCGCCTCCGCCGCAGGAGGAGCCGCCACCGCCTCCACACGACGAACCCCCGCCGCCTCCGCAGGAGGAGCCTCCGCCGCTTCCGCCGTACGAGGAGTCCCCGGCGGAGCCGCTGCCGCACCAGACGGTTGCCGTGACCCCGCCCCCACCGGCCGCGACGGGCAGTGCGATCGGCACCGCCGCGGCGGCGAGCAGCACTTCACGGGTCCGGTCGTCGGCGGCGCCGCGGGGACCGCGCAGGGCGACCCCGACACCGGGCAGGGTCGTGGACGAGTACTGGAGCCGGTAGGCGAGTACCGCCTTCCGCCCGGCGTTGGTCGTTCGCGGCGGGAGCGTGGCCATGACGAAGGCGGCCACTATCAGACAGGGGATGATCAGCGGGACGACCATCGCGGCCAGGGGTATGCCGCCGTCGTAGCCGAAGACCGTCCACAGGACGACCGCCGGGATGGCCGCGGCCAGCAGGATCACCTGGGCGATCGCCCAGCGGCGGACGGTGCGGCGGCCGGACCCGGGCCGGGCCAGCAGCCCGCCGCGAGCCAGCCGGTCGCCGATCTCCTGGACCACGGGGGAGAGTGCCACCTCGCGCCGTACGTCTCCCAGTGCCCCGCTGCCCGAACCGCCCAGCGCCGTGACGACGGCCTGCTGTACGGGGTCGGCGGGGGCCTCGCCGGTGACGGCGACGAGGCCGGGGACGACGACCCGCAGCCGTCCGGTGGCGATCATGTCCGCCACGGCGGCGTCCACGACCCGGGCCGGACCGCCCGTCAGAAAGGCGGCCTCGTAGTGGTCGGGATCTCGCCGCCGGGGCTCCGTGGCCCGGGGCCGGATGGCGAACGCGCTGATGACGAGGGCCGCCGTGAGGACGACCAGGACCCCGTCGAGGAGGAGTGCTGTTGACACGGTGCTCATGGGGCACCTCCTGACTCGAATTCATAGGGATGGAGCGGTGAACAGGGTGTTGTAAGGCCCGCGAGGCCGTGACCGGGTACGCCGGTACGTCCGCGGGGGGTGTCGACGGGTGTACTGAGCACCCGGAGGGACGGGAATCCCTTCGGGTGGACAGCGGGGGACCAGGTCACGACGCGACGATCCGGCGACCCGGCTACGCGCACGGCACGGCCATCGGCGTACGGCGATCGCCTCGGGACGCGCGGTCGACGGCGCGTCCCGACGACGCGCGGCGCCGGAACCGCTACGGCTTCAGCTACAGGTAGGGGGTACGGGTACCGTACGGGCCCCGATCGGCCCGTGCGCCGGGAATGTCGTTATCACGGCGGGATCAGCCGCCACATCCTCCGCAACCGCCGCAGCCGCCACCACAGCCGCCGTCACCACCACCCCCGCCGTCGCCGCCGCAGCTCGCACCGCCCCGGTTGTCGACGCTTCCGCCGCAGCTCTTGGCCGCGTCGCCGCCGCACCAGGACTCCCCGGCGGATTCACCAGAGCCCACCGACTCACCGGAGCCCCCGGCGGCGACCGCCGGCCCCGCGGCGAGCGCGACGACTCCCACGGCGGCGGCGGCCACCATCAGCGTGCGTACCGTGCTGTCCTGGACCCCGCCGAGCCCCAGGACGGCGACCCGCCCGGCCGGTGTCTCCGGCTCCTTGTGCCGCGTCCGGTACGCGTCGAGGACCCGTACCCCGTTACCGGTCAGCCGGTCGCTCGCCTTGTCCGCGACCAGGGCCGACACGATCAGACCGACCAGCAGCCCGGGGCCCACGTACAGCACGAACGGGCCGTTCACACCGTCCCAGTCGCGGAGATAGCTCACCACCGTGACCGCGATCGAGCCGAGGATGCCCCAGAAGAACAGCCCCGCCTGGAAACCGCCCCAGCCGCGGATCACCCGGCGGTCCCGGGCGGGCGGAACCATCAGCCCCTTGTCCGCGAGGCCGGAACCGATCCGCTGCACCACGGACGAACGCGCCGCCGTGTGCCGCAGGGTGTTCAGCGCGCCGTCCGGTACCACGTCGGCGGCGTCCAGCACCGCGCGCTCCACCGGATCGTGGGCCTCCGCCCGCTCGACGGTGACGATGCCGGGCTCGGCGATCCGGATCCGGCCGTCGGCGCTCATCGTGGCGAGCGCGGCGTCCACGGCCCGCAGCGGGCCGCCGCCGAGGAACGCCGCGTCGTACGCGTCCTCCACGACGACCTTCGTCCCGTGGCCGCGCCGGTGGCGGCGGTGCGTGGTGATCCCCTCGACGAGGATCCAGACCGTCAGAACGCCGACGACGACGTTCACCAGGACGGAAACGGTACCCAGTTCCACAGGGTCACCTCCTGACGAGCACGGCACGCGCCGCGCGGAAGATCCGGTCCGTACGGCGGCGCGGACGGACGCCCGCCCGCTCCTGCCACCAGCGCGTCAGCCGCTCCCGGGCCGCCGGATCCCCGGGACGCCCCTCGACCAGCAGATGCTCGGCGAACGACATGGCGTCCCGCCGGTAACCCGACCGCATGGGCCGGTTCCTGGCATAGGCGAGGAACGCCGCCCGGTACTCCCGGCCCAGGATCTCCGGCAGCTCCGGCGCGATCTTCGCCACCACCCGCGACCGCTTCACCGCCAGCGCCCGGCTCTGCACCCGCAGCCTGCGCTGATCGAACTCCTCCGGCGCGGGAGTCCCGGCGACCAGCGCCGACAGCAGCGCGGCCTGGGCGATGCCCAGCCGCTCCCGCGCGGCCTCGTCCGCCGCCGGGGCGGCAGTCCGGGCGGCCGGGGGCACGGACTCCGGCTCCGGCCCGTCCGGCCGCGACCCGTCCGGCTGCGACCCGGGAGCCGGATTCCGCTTCGGCGGGCGCGACGACTCCAGCACCGAGCGGATCGTGGCCAGCTCGGACGCCAGCTCGGCCTCCGGCGGGAAGTCGTCGTCCCGCTCCAGCAGCACCCCCGGCGGCGCGACCCGCGACGTCAGCTCACGCAGTACGTCGAGGACCTGCTCCGGCACCGGATGCGCGTGAGTGTCGTGCCAGACCCCGTCCCGCTCGACCCCGCCCGCGACATGGACGTACGCGATCGCCTCCACCGGCAGCTCCGCCAGCGCCTTCGCCGGATCCTCGCCCCGGTTGACGAAGTTGGTATGCAGATTGGCGACATCGATCAGCAGCTGTACGCCGGTCCGCTCCACCAGCTCCGCCAGGAACCGCCCCTCCGACATCTCCTCGCCCGGCCAGGCGATCAACGCGGCGATGTTCTCCAGCGCCAGCGGCACCGGCAGCGAGTCCTGGGCGATCCTGACGTTCTCGCAGAGCACCGCGAGGGCGTCCCTGGTCCGGGGCACCGGCAGCAGATGACCCGCCTCCAAGTGCTGCGAAGCGGTCAGCGGACCGCCCGCGCGGACGAACGCGATGTGCTCAGTCACCAGCGGCGAACCCAGCGCCTCCGCCCGCTCGGCGAGATCCTTGAGCCGCCGCTCGTCGGGCCGGTCGGCCCCGCCGAGCCCCAGGGACACCCCGTGCGGGACGACGGTCACGCCCCGGGCGCGCAGCCGCTCGACGGACTCGGGGAGATGGCCGGGGCAGACGTTCTCCGCCACCACCTCGACCCAGTCGACGCCCGGCAGGCGCTCCACCGTCTCCGCGATCTCGGGCCGCCAGCCGATGCCGGTGCCGAGTATGCCGTGCCGCATCGTTTCCTCCCCCTGGTCCCTGAACGTTACGCCCCCGCGTATGTGTACGAACTATGGCCCCACCGGGCGGCGGTGAACCCCGCAACTGGGACGTTCAGAGCTGGAATTGAGGTTCCCGCGCGCGGGGCGCATCTTTGCCGCGACACCGGGTCCGCTATCCGACCGCGCTCCGCCGCCGGTCGCTCGCGCAGCCGTTTCGTGTCCGGGGCGCCGCCCGTCTGTGGCTTGTCTCGCAGTTCCCCGAGCCCCTAAATGCCTCTCCCGAGCGCCGCCCTGAAAAAGAGGGGCCGCCTCTCGTCGAGGGCGGTCAGGAGGGCAACCCAGGGGCGCGGGGAACTGCGCGAACAGCCACGGTGGTGGTGCGGACCGTCGACAACGTCAGGTCGCCGGGCGGGAATCGGGTAGTTCGGGCGGTGCCCCGAAGGGTCGAGGCGCTGGGGGTCCCCCCATTGCCGAAGGCATAGGGAGCGGAACTGCGCGAACGGCCCACGACGGCGCGCGGTCGGCAACGACGAGTGGGGACCGCTCACAGGCTCCGGGGTCCCCCCTGTCGCCGAAGGGCGTCGGGGGTCAGGGGTGGAGTGCCGGGTGGGAGGCCACCACCGTGGGGGAGTTCGCGGGGATCTCCGTGAAGCCCGCGTCCCTGACCACCGGCAACCCCGCCGCCACCAGCGAGTCCCAGTGGTCCTTCGGGGCCGTACGGACCGCGAGGGCGAAGCCGTTCTCCGCCCATGCCGCGCGCTCCGCGTCGCCCAGCTCCCACCACGCGAGCTGCGCCCCGTGCCCGGCCTGGGCCATCGCCTTGCCCGCGGACATCTCGACCGCCGGATTGAGCCAGAGGACGGGGATCCCGGCGGCGGGCGGTCCCGGGGGCTCGGGGTCGGCCAGCTCCGTACCGGAGACCTGGAGTTTGGCCAGCTCCTTCGGCCAGCCGTCGAGCGGTACCGGCGGATAGACGCGGACCTCGGCCGTCTCGCCGGTGACCGTGATCCCGGGCAGCTCCGACGCCCGCCGCCACTCCGCGCCGCGCGCCCGGCGCACCACCTTGCGGATCCGGGCGTCCTGCCAGTCGCGCATCGCGCGGGCCCATTCACCGTCGCCGTGGGACCGCTCGTCGGCGAGGATCGTCAGCACGGCGCGGGCGGCCGTCTCCAGCGCGTCGGTACGGGTGGGCGGCGCGGCCTTCTCGATCCGGGCGAGCAGCGGCAGCACGAACTGCCGGGCTTCGTCGCGGTCGGTCTCCTCGTGCCGGAACGGCGAGGTGGACGGCGGCACCGGCGGCGGTACGGGCGGCGGAACGGCGGAAGACGCCGGGGGAGTCGGGGCCGTACCGGAAGGGGTCGAATCGCTGCTCACCCCGTCCAGTCTGCCAGCCCCGGTACCCCGCCCGGCTCTGCCGCCCGCCCGCCGCCCGTCCCCCCGCCCGATCCGGTCACCCGGACCGCCCGGCGAACCCACATGTCCACGCGTACACGATTCTTGGCGTAAACCGCCCGTCCGGGTGAGGATGCCCGGTATGAAAAGTGACCTCTTCTCCACCGAGAACATGGCTCAGCCCGCGACGCAGCCGGGCCTGACCCAGCAGAACGCCAAATCGGTCAAGTACGCCGTCAACGGCGAGATGCACGCCCGCCAGGGCTCGATGGTCGCCTACCGGGGCAATCTCCAGTTCGAGCGGAAGAGCCAGGGCCTGGGCGGCATGCTGAAGCGTGCCGTCACCGGTGAGGGTCTGCCGCTGATGGTGGTCAAGGGGCAGGGCGAGGCATGGTTCGCCCACGAGGCCGCGAACTGCTTCATCGTCGAGATCGAGCACGGTGACGCGCTCACCATCAACGGCCGCAACGTCCTCTGTTTCGACGCCACGCTCTCGTACGAGATCAAGACGGTGAAGGGCGCCGGTATGACCGGTGGCGGCCTCTTCAACAGTGTCTTCACCGGATACGGCAAGCTCGCCGTGATCTGTGAGGGCAATCCGATCGTCATTCCGGTCTCGGCCCAGCAGCCGGTGTACGTGGACACCGACGCGGTCGTCGGCTGGAGCGCCAACCTGGACACCTCGTTGCACCGCTCCCAGTCCGTCGGTTCCATGATCCGCGGCGGCTCCGGCGAGGCGGTACAGCTGGTGCTGTCGGGCGAGGGCTTCGTCATCGTCCGCCCGAGCGAGCTGGTTCCGCAGAAGACCGGCAACTGACACCGGGCGCGGTGGCCGCCGCGCCCCGGATGCCCGCGCCCGGGGCCCGGTGCCGTACGCGGTGCCGGGCCCCGGGCGTATGCCCGGTCGTATCCTCGGAGGTATGGACACCTCGTCGTACTGCGACAGCGGACCGTCGGCGCCCGGGGGCCGGGAGGCCGGAACGCCGGAAGCCGGGGGACCGCCGTTCGCGGAGTGCGTGCTGTGCCGGGAGCCGACCGAGTATCCGGAGTCGGCCAAGGGCGCCACGCTCTGCCCGGTCTGCGAGTGGCAGGAGGCACAGCGCACGGCCTGTTCCGGCTGAGCCCGCCCGGGGAGGCGGAGCGCCCGCGGCTCAGCGCGCCGAGCGCATCAGCTCGGAGACCTTCACCATGCGGTAGCCCCTGCGCCGCAGCTCGGGGACGATCTTCCTGATCGCCGCCTCCGTCGTCGGCGCGGCGCTGCGAGTGCAGTGCAGGACCACCACCGAACCGGGCCGCACCCCCGCCAGGACCTGCTCGGCCACCGCGTCCGCGTCCGTCGCGAAGGCGTCGCCGCCGACCACGTCCCACTGCACCGCCGTCACCCCGGCCGGGCCGATCGCGCGCAGCGCCGCCGTGTCGTGGCAGCCGCCGGGGAAGCGGAAGTACGGTACGACGTTCCGCGCGCCCGCGGCCCGGAACGCGGCGAAGGCCCGGTCCACGTCGCTCCGCATGTCCTTCGCCGCCACGGCGGGCAGCCCGTAGCAGGGGGAGGCGAAGGCGTGGTGGCTGTAGGAGTGGTTGGCCACCTCGAAGCGGGGATCCGTGCCGATCGCCCGTGCCTGGTCCGGATACTCCTCCGCCCAGCGGCCCGTCATGAAGACCGTGGCCGGGACGTCGAGGGTGCGGAGCGCGTCGATGAGTCCGGGGTTGTCGAAGCGTTCGCCGCGGGCCGCGCGCGGCCCCTGGTCGGCGGTCATATCGGCGTCGAAGGTGAGGGCGACGGTCTTCTCCGCCCGGTCGGCGGGGACGGCCGACCGGTTGAAGACCGGGGCGGAGCCGCCGGGGCCCGGTGCCAGTCGCGGGACTGCCTGGGCGGGGGCCGCGGTCGCCTTCTCCCGCGCCTTCGCCGGGGGCGGGGCGGGGCGGGCCGGAGCGCCGGAGTCCCCGGCACACCCGGCCAGGAGGGCGCCCGCCACGGCCACGGACACGGCTGCGGACACCGCCGAACGTACGTTCATCATCACGGAAGGAAAATAAATGATCATCGGGATGGTGGACGGTCCTGTTGCGGCCGTGTCGTGAACCGGGCCAGGCTGTCCACCCGAGCGGGTGCCCCGGGCACCCGTACGGTCCGTGACAACGGCTCAGGAGGTTCCCCGATGTCCGCGCGTCCCACGGCGTCCCCCGCCGGAGAACCCGTCCGCCCCAACGATCCCGATCCCGGCGCCGCCGAGCCCGCCGAATCCGCCCCGTCCACCTCGCCCCGGGACGAGGGCGGCGAAGCGGCCTGTCTGCTCAGCCGGATCTGTCCCGGCTGCGACCGCCCCGCCGAGCACATCGGCGCCCGGTTCTGCTCCCGCTGCGGTACGGCCCTGCCGGTGGCGTGACGGACCGGACCTCCGGGACCCGGCCAGCCCAAGGGCCGGGTCCCGGAGGTCCGGGGAGCCGTCAGTCGTGCCAGGGGCCGGTGACGGCGAAGGTCGTACCGGGGCGGTAGCAGTTGACGAACATCGTCTCGCGGTCCGGCGAGAAGACCACCCCGGCGAACTCGCCCCACTTGGGAAGTTCGGGCGTGCCGATGTTCTGCCGGTTGCGGGCCATCTCGTAGATCTCGCCCCGCCGCGAGACCCCGTACACGTGCTGGGCGCCGCCGCCGTCCTCGCAGACCATCAGATTGCCGCCGGGGGCCAGACAGATGTTGTCGGGGGACTCGCCGGGGGTCTGGACGTCATGCCCCGGACCGAAGATCACGACGAGGGTGAGCCGCCGCCGGTGCGGCTCGTACTTCCACACCTGGCCGAAGTGGTCGGCGGCCGAGCCCTGGCTGCTGCGGGCGTAGCTGGAGACGAAGTACACCGAACGGCCGCCCCACCAGGCCCCTTCCAGCTTCTGGGCCCGGGTGATGCCACCGGGGCCGTAGTCCTGGGCGCGTACGGAGGTGGTGACGGCCTGGCTGTCGGGCACCGGCACCCATTCGACCCGGTCGAACGACTCTCCCGGCTCGGTGACCGCCGAGAGATCGGCGAGACCGGGGACCCGCATCGCCTCCAGTCTGCCGCCCGCGCGGAGGGAACCCGGCCCGCCGAGGGGCCGGTCGGGGAGGAAGCGGAAGAAGAGGCCGAAGGGGCGCCTGGCGTCCTCGGTCTGGTAGACGACTCCCGTCCTGGGGTCGACCGCGACGGCCTCGTGCTGGAACCGGCCCATCGCGGTCAGCGGTACGGCGCCGGATCTGTGCGGGTCGGCGCCGTCGACCTCGAAGACGAAGCCGTGGTCCTTGGTGTAGCCGTCCTCACCGGCCCGACTCTCGTCCTCCTCGCAGGTGAGCCAGGTGTTCCAGGGGGTGGGGCCGCCCGCGCAGTTCACCGCGGTTCCGGCGATCGCGACCCGCTCCGAGAGCACCCGGTGGTCGTCGTCGAGTTCGAGGACCGTACAGCCGCCGGTGGCGGCCGGGTCGTAGGTCAGCCCCGGCACCGTCGGTACGGGCAGCGGGTCGTTGGCGTCGTTCTCATGGTTGCGGACGAGATACGTCCGGCCGCCGCGTCCGGCGAAGGCGGCCATGCCGTCGTGGCTGCTCGGTACCGGCCCCTCCCCGGAGCGCATCGGCTGCCCTTCCCGGGAGAGCACCGTATAGCGGAAGCCCCTGGGCAGATCGAGGAGTCCGGCCGGGTCGGGGACGAGTGGGCCGTAGCCCGCCCGGCCGTGGGCGGCGGCCGTACCGGCGAAGAGTTCGGTGAGCGCTCCGGCGAAGGCTATCGACGCGCCCAGCGCGCCGGTTCCGGCGAGAACGTCACGACGTGTGGTTTCCGACATGAGGCAACTCCCTGTGGCGGACAGGAAAACGACTGACGGAGATCCGCGGCGACGCGGAGTCGTACGGAGACATGCGGGGACGTACGGGCCCGCCGAGCCGGCCGCGGTCCGTACGGCCGGGGCCTGTCCGGGGCGGGGACGGGGATCGAACGGGGCGGGGACGTGGGTGAAGACGGTGGTCAGGGCGGGGAGAACAGGGCGGAAGTGATCCGGGACGCAAAAAGTGACCCGCACGTATGTAACACGCACCTGGTGGGTGCGTGAACCGTGCGGGTCACCGGTACGGCTGTGAAGTCTGAAACTTGATGTTCTCCGGGTGATCTTCAGCCGTTCCCCGGACGCCGGAATCAGGCCAGTTCGGCGGTGAGGGTGATGGTGGTGCCGGTCAGGGCCTGGCTCACCGGGCAGTTCTTCTTGGCGTTCTCGGCGGCGGCGGCGAAGCCCTCCGCGTCGATCCCCGGAACCTCGCCGCGGACGGTGAGGTGGATACCGGTGATGCCCTCACCCGGCTGGAAGGTGACGTCGGCCTTGGTCTCCAGCCGGTTGGGCGGGGTGCCCGCCCCGGCCAGGCCGTGCGAGAGCGCCATCGAGAAGCAGCTGGAGTGGGCCGCGGCGATCAGTTCCTCGGGGCTGGTCTTGCCATTGGCCTGCTCGGCGCGGGACGGCCAGGAGACCGGCTGCGTACCGATACCGGACGAGTCGAAGGTGACCTCACCCGAGCCCTTCAGCAGATCGCCTTCCCAGACCGTGTGCGCCGTGCGAGTCGTGGCCATGGTGTGAAATCCCTTCTGATGGATCACTGGTTGCGCCCTTGAACCTACTGGTCGGGGCGGTGCGCGGGAAAACCGGCCGGGCCGTGGCGGGCCGGTATCCGGCCGCTTTCGGCGCCGTCCGCCCCGTACCGGGCGCCGGTTCGGGGGCGGACGGCCGGCTTCCGGGGCCGCCGCCGTACGGCCGGGACCCGGCGGCCGGGGCGTCCGGCGGACTCAGCCGCCGGCCCCCTTGGCGTCGCGGGCGAGCGCCGTGAGCCGGGAGATCGCCCGGAAGTACTTCTTGCGGTAGCCGCCGTTGAGCATCTCTTCGCCGAACAGCTGGTCGAAGGGGACCCCGGAGGCCACCACGGGTACCTCGGCGTCGTAGAGCCGGTCGGCGAGTACGACCAGCCGGAGCGCCGTCGACTGGTCGGGCACGGGCTCGACCCCGGTCAGACAGACCAGCTCGACGCCCTCGATCAGCCTCCCGTAGCGGCTGGGGTGGATCTGGGAGAGATGCCCCAGCAGATGGGGGAAGTGGTCCAGGGTCGCCCCGGCCGTGGTCCGCGCGGTCTTGGTGACGACCTCGTCGGCGTACGGGGGCGGAGCCTCGGGCAGCCCCCGGTGGCGGTAGTCCTCGCCGTCGATCCGCAGCGGCTGGAAGTGCGCGGAGAGGCCCTGGATCTCCCGCAGGAAGTCGGCGGCGGCGAACCGGCCCTCGCCCAGCTTCCCCGGCAGCGTGTTGGAGGTGGCGGCCAGCGACACCCCGGCCGTCACCAGCTTCGACAGCAGGGACGAGACGAGGACGGTGTCGCCCGGGTCGTCGAGTTCGAATTCGTCGATACAGAGCAGCCGGTAGTCGCCGAGTACCCGGACCGTCTCCTGGAACCCCAGGGCGCCGACCAGGTTCGTCAGCTCCACGAAGGTGCAGAACGCCTTGCGGTGGCTCGGGACGGGCGCCGCGTGCCACACCGAGGCCAGCAGATGGGTCTTGCCGACGCCGTAGCCGCCGTCGAGATAGATACCGAGCGGGCCGGTGGGCGCGGCGGGCTTACGGGCGAACCAGCGCCGCGGCCCCTTGCCGTCCGCTCCTCCCCGGCCGACCCCGGCGGCGAAGGCGGCCAGTCGGGTGACGGCCTCGGCCTGGCTGGGGTGGTTCGGGTCCGGGATGTAGGTATCGAAGCGGACCGTGTCGAAGCGCCACGGCGGCTCCAGCGCGTCCACCAGCAGCTCGACGGAGATATGGGGGCGGCGCGCGGCCAGCGAAGGCGGGCCGGCGGCTATGGGGCTGGTGGGAGGGGTCGGCACAGTTCACCACTGTAAGCGCCGTGCGAGACTGCACGGCATGCGACGCCTGCTCCCTGTGACCGATCAGACACCCGACGACGACCGGGAGTGGTCGCTGGACGAACTGGCTGATCTCTATGCGTATCCGACCCTGATCGGAGAGGGCGAGGCGCCCGCCCCGGCCGCCGGAGCCGCTGATTCCGCGGAGGCGGCCCGAGCCGTCGGAGCCGTACCGCCTGGTGAGGCGAATGGGACCCGTGAGGCCGGTGGGACCGGCGGGATCAGTGGAACCGACGGCACCGGCGGGGCGCCCGGCCGGTGGCTGCGGGCGAACATGGTGTCGTCGCTGGACGGCGCTGCCCAGCACGGGGGAGCGTCGCAGCCGCTCTCGGGACCGGCCGATATGCGGATCTTCGGGGTACTGCGGGCGCTGAGCGATGTGGTGATCGCGGGGGCCGAGACGGTACGCCGCGAGGGGTACCGGCCCGCCAGGGCGCGGGAGGCTTTCGCGGCCCGCCGGGCCGCTGCCGGACAGGCGCCCGCCCCGGCGATCGCGGTGGTCAGCGCATCGCTCGACCTCGATTTCACGGCGCCCCTCTTCACCGAGCCGCTGGTGCCGACGCTGATCCTGACCGGTGCGGGGGCGGCGCCGGAGCGGGTACGGGCCGCCGAGCGGGCGGGCGCCGAGGTCGTGGTCGCGGGTGACGGGCCCGGGGCCGACCCGGCGCTGGCGGTGGCGGCACTGGCGGACCGTGGGCTGACCCGGCAGCTCACCGAGGGCGGCCCCAGGCTGCTGGGCGGGTTCGTGGCCGCCGGTGTCCTGGACGAACTGTGTCTTTCGGTGGCGCCCGTACTGACCGCGGGCGACGCCCAGCGGATCACCAACGGCCCCGGTGTGACCGTTCCCGAGAGGTTCGCACTGGTGTCCGTGCTGGAGGAGGCGGGGTTCCTGTTCACCCGTTACCGTCGCATCTGACAATCAGCGGAATTTCCCGTTCCGGTTAGCTTCGGCTGGGCAGACTTACTCTCGCAGACCCCGTGCGGTCACGGGGAAGGATGGTTTCCGCAGAAGGGCCCTTGAACGTGTTCACAAGCGTACTGATGATCGAGAAGCCCCTGACGTCCGTCGATGTGGATTTTGTGACAACCCTCCATGGGGACGAGGCCGTCTCGTTCGTCGTGCTGATGCAGCCCCGCGGTGCCCAGGCCGACGTACTGCTCCGGGCGATCGACGATGTGGCGCTCGGCGAACTGAAGGACGCCGTGCGCGAGGGCGACGTACCCGAGGGCGAGGCCGCCGTCGCCCCCGCCGAGCTGGCCCTGGAACACTCCCTGCGCGCCCTGCGGGCCGCCGGGTCCCAGGCCGTCGGCCAGGTCGTCGAGGACCACCCCCTCGACATGCTGAGGACCGTGGTCGACGACTCCAACGCCGACGAGGTCATCGTGCTGACCGCCCCGCACTACGTGGAGGAGTTCTTCCACCGGGACTGGGCCTCCCGGGCCCGCCACAAGGTCGGCGTCCCGGTGCTCAAGCTCTTCGCCCACAGCGAATAGGGTGGTCCCAGGCCGGAGAGCGACCGGCCGAAGACCCGAACCGGAAGGCAGAGACACGCATGGCATCCGCCATCCCCACCGCCATGGAACGGCCCCACTTCATCGGCATCGGCGGTGCCGGGATGTCCGGCATCGCGAAGATCCTCGCCCGCCGCGGCGCGAAGGTGGCGGGCAGCGACGCCAAGGAGTCGGACACGGCGGATGCCCTGCGTGCCCTCGGCGCCACCGTCCACATCGGACACGCGGCGGCCCATCTCGCCGACGACGCCAGCTGTGTCGTGGTCTCCAGCGCCATCCGCGCCGACAACCCCGAGCTGCTGCGCGCCGCCGAGCTCTCGGTACCGGTGGTCCACCGTTCGGACGCGCTGGCGTCCCTGATGGACGGGCTCCGCCCGATCGCCGTCGCCGGTACCCACGGCAAGACCACCACCACGTCCATGCTGGCCGTCGCCCTCTCCGAGCTGGGCCTCGACCCCTCGTACGCGATCGGCGGCGATCTGGCCGGACCCGGCACCAACGCCCGGCACGGCGAGGGCGAGATCTTCGTCGCCGAGGCCGACGAGAGCGACCGCAGCTTCCACAAGTACGCCCCCGAGGTCGCGATCGTCCTCAACGTGGAGCTGGACCACCACGCGAACTACGCCTCCATGGCCGAGATCCACGAATCCTTCGACACCTTCACCGGCCGGATCGTCCCCGGCGGCACCCTGGTGATCTCCGCCGACCAGTCCGGCGCGGTCGAGCTGACCGAGCGGGTCCGCGGCCGGGACGGGCTGAACGTGATCGGCTACGGAGAGTCCGAGACGGCCGACGTCCGGGTGCACAAGATCACCCCGCGCGGGCTGACCAGTGAAGTCACCGTCCTCCTCGACGGCCGCTTGCTGACCTTCACCGTCTCGGTACCCGGCCGGCACTACGCGCTCAACGCGGTCGCCGCACTCGCCGCGGGCGTCGCCCTCGGCATCCCGGCGCACAACCTCGCCTCCGCCCTCGGCAAGTACACCGGCGTCGGCCGCAGGCTCCAGCTCAAGGGCGAGGCCGACGGGGTCCGGGTGATCGACTCCTACGCCCACCACCCCACCGAGATGACCGCCGACCTGGAGGCCATGCGGGGCGCCGCGGCCGACGCCCGGCTGCTCGTCGTCTTCCAGCCGCACCTCTTCTCCCGCACCCGCGAGCTGGGCAAGGAGATGGGCGAGGCGCTCGCCCTCGCCGACGCCTCCGTCGTCCTGGACATCTATCCGGCCCGGGAGGACCCGATCCCCGGCATCACCAGCGCCCTGATCGTCGACGCGGCCCGCGCGGCGGGCGCCGACGTCACCCCCGTCCACGACCGGGAGACCGTGGCCGACGCGATCGCGGGAATGGCCCGCCCCGGCGATCTCGTTCTCACCATGGGCGCCGGGGACGTCACCGACCTCGGCCCCGTCATCCTGGACCGGCTCTCCGGCCGGACCCGCCCGACCAGCTGAGGAGGCGGCCCCCATGGCGTACGAGATCGAGAAGCCGGACGAGGAATGGCGCGCGGAGCTGAGCCCCGCGGAGTACCAGGTCCTGCGGCAGGCGGGCACCGAACCCGCCTTCACCGGCGAGTACACCGACACCGCCACCGAAGGTGTGTACTCCTGTCGCGCCTGCGGGGCGGAACTGTTCCGCTCCGACACCAAGTTCGCCTCCCACTGCGGCTGGCCCTCCTTCTACGACCCCAAGGACTCCGACGCGGTCGAACTGCTCTCGGACCGCTCGCACGGGATGGTCCGTACGGAGGTACGGTGCGCCAGGTGCGGATCGCATCTCGGCCATGTGTTCGAAGGTGAGGGCTATCCGACGCCGACGGACCAGCGCTACTGCATCAACAGCATCTCCCTCCGGCTGACCCCGACGGACGCCGAGAGCTGACCGCGCGGGGCGCCGCGCGCCGCCTCGGCCCTCCGGGTGAGCTCCACGCCCCGGGCCGCGCCCGGCGACCTGATGCTGTCGCCGGTCCGCGGACCGCATGTGGCTGGTCGCGCAGTTCCCCGCGCCCCTGGTTGCCTGTCTCCTGGCCCTTGTCAGGGCAACGCCCTGACTGGGAGCCCGTCTCCCACCTGTGCGGCGCCGGGGAGAGTATTTAGGGGCGCGGGGAACTGCGCGAACGGCCCACGACGGCGCGCAGTCGCCTGACTGGCTTGCCTGGCTGGGCGGGTGGCGTGGCCTCACCCGGAGGGCCGAGGCGCTGGGGGTCCCCCCATTGCCGAAGGCATAGGGGGCGGAACTGCGCGACCAGCCACGGACGACGCGCGGTCGCCTGACTGGCTTGCCCGGCTGGGCGGGTGGCGTGGGCCTCACGCGGAGGGCCGAGGCGCCACGGACGGCGCGCGGACGGCAACGAGGCACCCGCCCCGACGGGCCCGCGCCACGTCACCCGAACACCCCCGGTGGGAGAATGCGGTCATGTCCCCGACCGAACCCGACAGCGCCCCGTTCGCGTCCCTGGCCGACCGTGCCCGTGGGCTCGCCGTGCCCGGGCGGCGGCGGATCCTGGGGATCGCCGGGGCGCCCGGCGCCGGGAAGTCGACCCTCGCGGCCCGGCTCGTGGCCGCCCTCGGCGAGGGCCGGACCGCCGCCCTCGTGCCCATGGACGGCTTCCACCTCGCCCGGGCCGAGCTGCGACGACTGGGCCGCGAGCACCGCAAGGGCGCTCCCGACACCTTCGACGCCGACGGCTATCTCGCCCTGCTGACCCGGCTGCGGGCCGCCGAACCCGGGGTCACCGTGTACGCGCCCGCTTTCGACCGGGCCCTGGAGGAGCCGATTGCCGGGGCCGTGCCCGTACCTCCCGCTGTGCCCCTCGTCGTCACCGAGGGCAACTATCTGCTGCACGACGAAGGGCCGTGGCGCCGGGTCGGGCCGCTGCTGGACGAGATCTGGTACGTGGAGACCGCCGAGGACGTCCGGCTGAGCCGGCTCGTCGCCCGGCATGTCGCCCACGGCCGGGAACTCGACGCGGCCCGGCGCTGGGTGCGCGACTCCGACCAGCCCAACGCGCTGCTCGTGGCACGCGGCCGGACCCGTGCCGACCTGGTCGTATCCCTGCCCTGACCCAGGTCGGGGCTCCGGCAGGGACCGGTGCGCCGATCTGTTGAACGGATCTTTGCCGGTACGGGCGACCGGGGTGGGTAGTCTCGGTGACCTAATCGGGCGGGTCGAGTGGGAGGCGGTTGACGTGGGGTTGTTCCGGCGGGGGGCGAAGCGCGACCGCAGCGACGCGCCGAGGGATCCCGAGTTCTCGTACCTCTCCGCCGGTGAGGGCACCCGGTTCCGCTCCCAGGTCCGGGAGGCGTTCGCGGAGATGGGCCTGGAGGTGACCGTCTACGCGGATGTCGTCACCGACAGCGCCGGACGCCAGTTCGGGCTCGCCAATCTCGCCGCCGTACTCCACAACGACGACCGGGGCCCCCGGGCCTGGCCCGAACTCGTCCGGCGGCATGTCGGGATGGTGCTGCGGACCATGGACGCGCCGTCCGCCCTCGACACCCTCTCCACCGAACAGATCAGGGCCCAGCTCTACCCCCGGGTCCTGGGCGCCGAGGGATTCGATCCGGAGAACTTCGGCTACGCCCGCCGGATCGCGCCCGGACTCTACGAGATCATCGCCCTCGATCTGCCGGAGAGCGTCATGATGCTCACCGATGACGCCCTCGAACCCCTCGGCGACCTGCCCTACCTCCGCCAGCAGGCCCTCTACAACCTGCGCGGACTGCCGCTGGAGGGCCATGAGACCGTCAAGGGCGGCGACGGCCTCCGGTTCGAGGTGGTGATCGGCGACTCCTTCTACACCGCGAGCCGGGTACTGACCCTGGAGAGCGTCGTCCGCGAGGTGACCGGGGAGACCATGACGCCCGACGGCGCGCTGGTCGCCTTCCCGTTCCGGCATCAGCTCGCCTTCCATGTCATCCGCGACGCCGGACTGATCCCGGCGCTCAACGCGATGACGTCGTTCGCGGCGTCCGGTTTCGCGGACACGCCCGGGGCCATCTCGCCGTATGTCTACTGGTGGCGCGACGGCACCCTGACCCAGCTCAGCGCCCATGACGAGGACGGCGAGGGGCTGCGGATCGTGGTGGGGGAGGAGTTCCAGGAGCTGCTGGAACGCCTCGTCGGCGACGACGACGCATAGCCCGGAGCCCGGAGCCCGGAGCCCGGGGTCCTCGGCCCGTGGTGGGCCGGTCGCCCGGCGCCTCACCGCGCGGCGCCCGTCGTCAGGGGGCGAGGACCACCGCACACGACTCCGGTCCCAGCGTCAGCCCCCCGGTCGCGTCCGGCCCGTCCGGCGGATCCCACGCCGCCAGCACCCGGGCCCCGGTACCGACCGCGAACCGGGCCGGTGACCCCGCCGGGTTGAACAGGATCCGCAGCTCCCCCCGGCGTACGGCGAATCCGCCGTCACCGCCCTCACCCCGGTCCGCGGAGTACGCCAGCCCCACCGAGGCCAGATCCGGATCCGTCAGATCGGGCTGCTCCCGGCGGAGCGCGATCAGCTCCCGGTACCAGGACAACAGCCGGGCATGCGGCTCACGGGCCCGCTCGGACCGGTCCAGACACGACCGGCGCCGGGTCTCCGGATCCTGCGGATCGGGTACGGCCGCCGGATCCCAGCCGTGCGCCGCGAACTCCTCCCGCCGCCCCGCCCGCACCAGGTCCGCGACCGCCGGATCGGTGTGGTCGGTGAAGTACTGCCACGGTGTGCCCGCGCCCCACTCCTCGCCCATGAAGAGCATCGGGGTGAAAGGACCGGTCAGCACCAGGGCCGCCGCACACGCCAGCAGCCCGGGCGAGAGCAGGGCGGAGAGCCGGTCACCGGCCGCCCGGTTGCCGATCTGGTCATGGGACTGGGCGAAGCCGATGAACCGCCCGGCGGGCGTGATCGCCGGATCCACCGGACGGCCGTGCGTCCGGCCCCGGAACGAGGAGTACGTACCGTCGTGGAACCAGACCCGGGTCAGCGACCGCGCCAGCGCGCCCCGGGGACCGCCGTCGGGGAAGGCGGCGAAATCCCGGTAATAGCCGTGGGACTCGCCCGTGAGCAGGGTGTGCAGCGCGTGATGGAAGTCGTCGTTCCACTGGGCGTGCACACCGAGGCCGCCCGCCGCGCGCGGGGTCGTGGTCCCGGGGTCGTTCCGGTCGGACTCGGCGATCAGGAAGAGCGGACGGCGCAGCTCGTCCGCGAGCCGGTCGACCGAGGCCGACAACTCCTCCAGGAAGGTCAGCGCCCGGTCGTCGGCGAGGGCGTGCACCGCGTCGAGCCGCAGCCCGTCCAGCCGGTACTCGCGCAGCCACATCGACGCGCTCTCCAGCAGAAAGGCCCGTACCTCGTCCGAACCGGGTCCGTCGAGGTTGACGGCCGCGCCCCACGGGGTGCGCCGGGTCTCCGTCAGATACGGGCCGAAGGCGGGCAGTACGTTCCCCGACGGGCCGAAGTGGTTGTGGACCACATCCAGCACCACCCCGAGCCCGTGCCCGTGGGCGGCGTCCACGAACCGCTTCAGCGCCGCCGGGCCGCCGTACGGCTCGTGCACGGCCCACGGGGCCACGCCGTCGTACCCCCAGCCGTGCGTCCCGGGGAACGGACAGAGCGGCATCAGCTCCACATGGCTGATCCCCAGCTCCGCCAGCTCACCCAGGTGCGCGACGGCGGCGTCGAGGGTGCCCTCGGCGGTCCAGGTGCCGATATGCAGCTCGTACAGCACCGCGCCGGGCAGCCCCCGGCCCGGCCAGTCGTGCCGCCAGACATGGGTGTCGGGGAGGACCACGGCCGCCGGTCCGCCGGGCCCGTCCGGAAGCCGGCGGGCGCGGGGGTCGGGGAGCGGCGGCCCGCCGTCGATCGCGAAGGCGTACCGGGTGCCGTCACCGGCCTCGGCCTCCGCCGTCCACCAGCCGGTACGGTCCGGATCCCGGGCCAGCTCGACAGCCGGGGCGCCGTCGGGGCCGGGGCCGTCGTGACCGTCGGCGGTTCCGCCGCTGTCGTTGCCGTCAGCGTCATCGCCGTCATCGCCGCCGAGCCGCAGCGTGACCCGCTCGCGCGCCGTCGGCGCCCACACCTCGAACAGCACCGCACACCCCGTCCGTCGTCGGCTCCCGGCCTCCTGCCGTCCATCCTGGCAAGACCGGGCCCCGGCCGGGCGGTCCGTACCGCCGTTGAGGTCAAACCCCGGCGATCAGTCCCACCAGAAGTACCACTCCTGCATGCCGTCGAGCGCCTCCGCGTACGCCTCGAGGGTGCCCGCGCCCTGCCATATGTTGTCGGGGCAGAAGGCGAAGTGCTCTGCCGCGACCGCCAGGGCCGCCTCCCGACCGAAAGGCGGCGCGGCGACACTCAGCCGCAGGGTGGCGAAGCCGACCGACACCAGACGGGCGCCGAACCGGGACTCCCAGTCGCCGAGCACCGAGGAGAAGGCGGCGATGTCCCCGCTCATATTGACCGGCCCCGACCACCCCGCGACGGTGAGCGCGGCGGCGGCCGACGGAGCGGCGACAAGCCCCAGCCGCAGCCACGGCGACATGGCGAGCAGCTCCCGCGCGAACGCGTCGGCGAGCAGCCCGGGGTCCCCGTCCACCGTCCCGGCGGGCGCGCGGCCCGGCCAGCCGGTCCCGAAGGGCGCGAAGACCTCCGAGAACCGCTCGTCCTCGTCCTTCTCGTCCTCCCCGTCGGTCACCCCGGTCTGCTCACCCCACCACTGGGCGAGCACGGCCTCGGGGTCCCGCTCGCCGACGGGCCCCTCCGGCGGGAACAGCTCCCCGCCCGCCCACGGCCGGAACTCCTCGTCGTCCGGATCGAGCGCGTCCAGCAGCAGCGGATACAGCCCCGACCGGCCGTGATCGGCCCGGAACCGGGCGTACTCCCGGGCGTTCGTCGGCCCGTCCCCGAGCCAGAGCACGGGCGGCCCGTCCGCCCGCTCATCGGCCCGTACGACCCGCCCGGCGGGAAGCTCCACGGACAACTGCCGCTGTTCGGCCTCCTCGGGCGGGAAGAGGAGACGCAGTTCGGGATCAAGTGCTCGAAGATTCACACCGAGCACGCTAGAACACACCACTGACATCGCCCGAGCCCCGGACGTAGTAGTCCTCGGCATCCTCCTGGTAGCCGGTCATCAGGGCGGCGAGTGCCCCGGGTTCGTCGGCGCCGAGGAAGTAGGGGCCGGTGTGGTGGAGATAGAAGAAGCGGCCCGTGTCGTCCAGCAGGACGATCCCGTTCTCGGCGGTTTCCCAGCCGACGGGGAAGAGACGACGGCCCAGGCTCTCCGCGAGTTCGGTGATCGATTCGGAGTCCCCCGCGTATCCGAAGGTGGGGTCGGCCCGGAACCTGCGCTCCGGCGCCAGGGGCACGGGGAACTCCAGGCCGACGTAGGACGCGACGAACCGGCGTACCCCGTCCCAGGGGAGGAGGGGGAACCCCTCGGCGGCGGAGCGGCGGACGCGTACCTCGATCAGCCGGTCGGCCCGGGCCCGGTTCCCGGGTTCGTCCTCCCGGCCCGGGCGCCGGCCGTGGGCCAGCAGCCAGGCGTTCACCTCTTCGGGGGTCCTGCGGAGCGGCATCATATGACCTTCGCGCCGGTCGGCGGGTCAGAGGTAGTAGTCCTCGGCGTCCTCGTAATCCGCGCTCTGCCAGCCGATGATGCCGCCGTACTTCCCCTGCCCCAGGTAGTAGTTTCCGCTCCAGTGCAGGTAGAAGAACCGGTCCGACGGGTCGACGACGACCACGGCACCGTCGTAGGTGTCCAGGGCGACCGGGAAGAGTTCCGTCCTGAGGTGACCGGCCAGCTCCGCGAGTTCCTCGGCGTCGCCCGCGTTGGTGAGCCAGGGGGTGAAGACGGCGAACTCCTCGGGTTCCGTGCCGATGAGCGCCTTGAGGTCCAGGTATTCACGGAGGAAGGCGAGGGCGGGCGCCGAGGGGGTGAGTTCGAGGCCCTGGGCCCGGTACTGGTCCACCACCTTGGTGACGGCCTCGGCGACCGCCTGGTCACCGACGTCGCGGCCCGGGTGCCAACCCGCCCCGGTGAGCCAGGCATCGACCTCTTCGACTGTCTTCAGAATGGGCATTCGTCGCTCTCGCTCTACTTGTGTGCCTTGACGCCGATCAGGGGGAGGACTTCCGTGCAGGATCTGCACGGAGGTTTGTACTCACCGTGTGTCTTGAACCCCGTGGGGTCCTCCTGCTCACCGATCTGGAGCGAGTAGACGAGGGAGCCGTCCATGGCCCGGCGAACATCCTCCGGGGTGCTGATGGTGACTCCGTCCCGCTGCTCGATGTGTTTCAGCCGGTCGGAGACGAGGGCCATCTCGGCGCACTTCCCGTGGCCGCCGCCCGGCCGGTCGCCCTTCGACTCCATATCGGCCTTCACCTTGTCCAGGATGCCCTGGAGCACCGGGTGATTGGTGAGAGCCGTCTGCCCGTGCTTCTTCGAGGAACTGGTGTGGGTCGTCAGCGTCCCCTCGTGCAGCAGACCCCCGGCGCAGGCTTTGACGATACGGTCCTTGCCCACCGAGTCGTGTCGGCCCGGCTCCTGGTTCTTGGCGTCGTTGGCCAGTTGCAGGGTCTCCCGTTCCAGGGCCGCCCGTTGCTGTTCCGGGGTCAGGCCGTTGACGTCGAGGGCGTCGCGGCGGTGGTGCTTCATCTTTCCGGCGCTCTCGCCGTGCCAGTTGGGCTGGGGGTCCAGCGGGCGGCCGTTCGGGTGGGAGCCGCCGCCGTTACCGCCGTTGCCTCCGCCACCACCGCCCCCGCCTCCACCACCGGAGGAGCCCCGGCCGCCGCCCGGGTCGGCGCCGTCGACCTTGGTGACCTTTCTGACGTTGTCGCGGGCTTCCTGGTCCTTGCCGCGGTGGATCTTGGAGCCTTGGCCGATCGCGTCGGGGATCTCTTTGCCGACGTGTTTGCCGAGGTGGCCGTGGCCCTTGACCAGTTTCTCCACCACGCCTTCGATGGCGGTGTCGAGGACTGCCGTGAGGGAGTCCTTGCCTTTCGCCCGGCCGTGGTGGTTCTTCGCGTTCTGGATCTTGGTCTTCGCCCGGGTCTCCATCGTGACCTGGACGTTCGCCAGCTTCCCGCCCGTGCTGCCGTGCGCGTCGTGGTCGATCCGCGGGCCGCCGCCCGGACCGGGGCTCCCGCCCGCGGAGTTGAGCTGGAGACCGTTCTTGCCCGCCTGCACGGTCTGTGCGGTGTTGATGCCGTCCTGGTCGCCGGTGATGTTCATCGCCGTCTGGATCACCAGATCCGTGACGATCGACTCCAGCGCCTGCACCGCGGGCTGCATCAGGATCGCGGTGATCTCCGCGACCGCCGCCTCCGCCATCTCCTTCATGATCGCCTTGAACGCGATCCGGGTCGCCGCGATCTTCCCGCCCGCCAGCAGCGCCGTCAGACCCGCGGTGAACGGCGCGGCGGCCAGCGCGATCCCCACCGTCGCCGCCAGATCTGCCAGTTCGGCCACGGCGGCGATCTTCCGCGCCACGATGATGTCCGCGACCCGGTCCAACGCGGTCGCGATGATCCGCGCCGCTCCCGCCAGGTCCTTGTTCTTGCCCTGGACCTTCTTCCAGTGCTCGTCCAGCGCCGTCAGCGACTCACTCGACCCCGTCGACAACAACCGCTGCACATGACCGTGCGCCGAACCCGCGTCCTCGTCCGCGTCGGCCGCGAACTCCCGCAACGCCGTCGCCATATCGCGATAGGCGTCCTCGTCCACATTCGGCCAGCCCACACCCACGATGTCGAGCATGGTGTCGACACCCTCGGGAATCGTGTAACCCACGACCCACCAACCCCCGTTAGTCGGTTCGTTCCGTCCCATCAATCAGCCAACAGCATGTCATGAGACATGATTTTCGGCCTCGGCCACCTGGCTCGGCCGCCGGTGGCGGGCCCTTCACCGGGCCCGCCACCGGCGCGGGGCTCACGCCCCGTGAACGAAGTCGATCCGCTCCTGGATCACCGGGAAGCCCGCCCGGGCGAAGTGCTTGGCCATCGGGACATTGGACTGGTCCGTCGCCCCGAGCACCGATTCCGCGCCGTGTTCCACCAGGAAGTGCAGGCACTCGGTCAGCAGGTCGTAGGCGTAGCCGTGGCCCCGGGCCTCGGGGACGACACCGATGAAGTCGACACAGGGGCCGGCCGGGACATGGGCCGGGATGTGCAGACCCACCAGCTCGCCCTCGGGCGTCTCGGCGACCCGCCACCACTCGCGCGGCGACGGGCACCAGTGGAAGAACTCCAGCTCCTCACGGGCCGCCTGGTCGATGCCGCCCTGTTCGATCGCGCGCAGGGCATGGGCGTCGAGGGTGGTCGAGTGGACCCGGCGCAGGATGTCGAGGATCACCTCGTCGTCCGGTTCGGGTCGGTACACCAGCCGGGCCCGGCGCTCTGGGAGGCCGTTCCCGGGGGTCCAGCGGTAGCGGAAGCGCTCCACGAGAATCCGCATCCCGGCGGCCTCCGCCGCCCGGATCCGGGCCTCGCCCGCGGCCCTGAGCGCGCTGTCGTCGCGCCAGCCGGGCGGCAGCAGCAGTTCGTAGTCCACCTGGTGGGGCGCGGTGCGCAGCAGTTCGGCGCCCGCCTCCTCCTCGCCCTCGGCGACGTCGAACCAGTTGACGTTGACGGGGGAGGTGTCGTTCTCACCGCCCCACCAGGCGGCCCGGGCGACGACCCGGCCGTCGCGCAGGGCGACCCGCTGCCATTCGGGCCGGTGGGTGACATGGGAGAGAGCCCGGCCGATACCCAGCGGGTCGGGCAGGGTGTGGAAGAGATCGGCGTCGCTCTCGGAGAGCGCGCGGATGACCGTCTCGGTCATAAGAGGTGTTCCTCCGGAAAGAAATGCGGATGGCTGCTCCGCGCTCCCGGGGATCAGTCGACGAACGCCCGGCGGACAGGGAGGGAGCGCGGATGGTGGTGGAACTGCACGGCACTCGCCTCCTTCCGGTTCGTTAAGCGGCGTCGTGGCTACGTTATCCGGACGGCCCGGCGGACGTCCAGGGGGTTTTCGTGCGGGGGCGGATCAGCCGTCGCCCCGGTCGGCCCACCGCGCGACAGCGGCGAAGGCCCGGCCGGGCGCATCCTCTCGGAGGATGACCCCGCTTCCGCCGCCCGGCGGGTCGGACGGCCCGGGGCTCGTACCGGCGGCTCGCACAGGTGCGCCTCACAGGCTGACGAAGTGCGGCGGAGGGCGTCCGAGGATGATCCGTATGAGCCTTCACCCGTCCTCCCCCTCCCCCTCTGCGGATTCCCCGACTTCCCCGGCTTCCGGGTCCGCCCCGTCCGCGTTGGAGCCGCCGCCCCGTTGGGCGGTCCGGGCCGCACACCTCACCACGTTGGTGGTCCTGCCCAGCGGGTTGTGGCGGATCGCCATGGTGTTCGGATACCCCAGCGGTCACACGGAGGCAGGTTTCGAGAGCTTCGAGACGTTCGGGGCCAAGATGTGGATGCTGGCGCTCAGCGTACTCAGCGAACTCGTCGCCGTGCTGACGGTCGGCCTGGTGCGGCCGTGGGGCGAGGTCGTGCCGCGGTGGATACCGTTCATCGGCGGGCGAAGGGTCCGTCCCATGGCGGTCGTCGTCCCCGCCGCCCTCGGCTCGTTGGTCCTCACCCTGCTGTGGGCCAACGTCCCCTGGTGGTGGACGTATCCGAACGAGGACATGACGTCCACCGGACACCTGGTCGTCGGCATCCTCTACCAGCCGCTGATCCTCTGGGGCCCGCTGACGGCGGCCGTCACCTTCTCCTACTACCGCCGCCACCGCGCCGCGCGGCGCCGGGGGCAGGCCGCCTGACCGAGTAACCCCGGTGCCCGCCGGGCGCTTTGGACGACGGGCTCACGGTGCCGGAACCGGTGCCGGAAACGGAGCCGGGAGCCGTCGTGCCACCGCCGTACCGGCCGGGCGGAAACACCGTCGCGCCGACTGTGCCGAAGCTGTGCCGGAATTGTAGCTTCCATGCAGGTCAGGCCGGGTACGGAGGTGATCGCGCGGTCGGCTTTCTGGACACCCCGCCGCCCCCGGGCCGACAATTACCGGGTGACCTCCTCCCTGCCGTCCCCACCACCCGGGCTCCCCGGACAGCCCGTTCCACTGCGGCCGTCCGACGCCGAACGGGATCTGGCCGTGGACGTGCTCAGGGAAGGCGCGGCGGCGGGCCGGATCTCGCACGACACGTTCGTCCGCCGGATGGAGCTGGCCCTCGCCGCCCGCAGCCCGGAGGAGTTGAAGGTCCTCACCGCCGATCTCCGCTCCGACGACGGGATCTCCGGGCGGGTGGTCCGTTCGGTGAGCGGGGTCTCCGCGTTCCTGGTCCGGCTGCGCCGGGCCTGGGCCGCCGAGAAACTGCCCCCGCTGCTGCTCCCCGAGCCGGGGCCGCATCCGCTGCGGATAGGCCGCGACCCGGGGAACGGACTGCGGCTGACCCATGAGAGCGTCTCCCGGCTGCACGCCGAGCTGATTCCGCACGGGCCCGGCTGGTTTCTGCGCGACCTCGGGTCGATGAACGGGACGACCGTGAACGGGCTGCGGGTGACCGGCTCGGTGGCCGTACGCGACGGTGACGTGGTCTCCTTCGGCCAGATCGCCTTCCGGCTCACCAAACGCTGACCCGGCGCCCGCGCCCCCGCCTCCCGCTGACCCGGCAGCCGCATCCCCCCGCCTCCCGGCCGCTCCGCCCGCCGACCGCCGCGCCCCCGCCCGTTCACGGGCCCGCCGTCCCCTCCCGGACCAGCAGCGCCACCGGGCCGTCCAGGAACAGTTCCGCCGCCGTGACCTCGCCGCCCCGTACCGTACGGCCCGACAGCACGTCCGACCACGAGCCCTCCGGCAGCCCGGCCCGGGTATCGCGCCAGCCGCCCGCCTCCGCGAGCCGCAGCGACAGCCGGGTGACGGCCGCGACGACCTCACCGGTCCGGCAGTACGCCACACAGTGGCCGGCCGCCGGGCCCGACACCGTCAGCGGGACGTACGTCCCCGCCGGGCCGAAGACCTCAGGACGCTCCCGGCGCAGCCGCAGCGCCGCCCGGGTCAGCGCCGTACGATCCGTCGCCGGGCCCTCCTCGAACGGCGCCCGGTTGTCCGGGTCGACCAGGGCCCGGTACTCCCGTTCCGTGCCCTGGTAGAGGTCCGGCACGCCCGGCATCGTCAGCTGGAGCAGCGCCGCGCCCAGCGCCTCCGCCCGGACGTACGGCTCCAGTTCGCGGGCGAACCGGGCCACCGCGTGCAGCCCGGGACCCGCCGGGCCCGCCGCCACGAAGGCCGCGAGGGCCCGCTCGTACGCCTCGTCCGGCTCGGACCAGCCTGTCCGTACGCCCGCCTCCCGCGCGCCCTTCAGCAGGGCCGCCGCCAGCCGGTCCCCGTAGGGAAAGCCGAAGCCGACCGCCGTCTGCCAGGCCGTCCACGCGGTATGCGGATCCGGCGCCCGGCCGCCGTCCCGCCCTGCGGTCTCGTCGGTGACCTCCCGGAGGAAGGCCGCCCACCGCTCCGGGCACTGCGCCAGGACCGCGATGGCGGCCCGGACGTCGGCGCTCCGTTTGGTGTCGTGCGTGGTCAGCACCGTCCCGGTGGCGGGCAGCTCGCGGGCGATCCGCGCCGCGTGGGCGTGGAACTCCGCCGGGGAGACCGCCGGGCGCGCGGGATCCCCGCCGACCTCGTTCGCGCTCAGCAGCGGTGTGTAGCGGTAGTACGAGGTGTCCTCCACGGACTTGGCCCGTACCGCCGACGCGGTCTGCGCGAACCGGGCCCGGAACGCCTCGTGGTCCGGCCCTTCGCCGCGCCGCCCCAGCGCCAGCTCCCGTACCGCGTCCACGGCCGCGGACTCAGCCGCCACCGGGAAGACGCCCTTCGCGGCAGCCGCGGCGGCCAGGGTGAGCGCCTCGTCACCGGTGTCGCCGGGGTAGGGACGGTAGACCGGCAGCCGGACCAGGAGTTCGCGGATCGCGACCGCCAGCGCCCACGGCGCGTGGTCCCGCAGCTCCGGGTCCCCGGCGCAGATCCGGGCCGCGAGCCGGGTCAGCGCCGCGGTCTCGGCGGCCAGCTCGTACGTCACCATCCGGTACGCGGCGCGCAGCCGGGTCGGCTCCCACCGGCCGCCGAGATCCGTCGGCACCCGGGTGAACTCCCGGTAGATCCCGGCCAGTTCCGCCGCGCCCGCCGGGTCGGTGAAGAGTCCGTCGATCCGGTACAGCGCGTCGTAGCCGGTCGTCCCGGCCACCGGCCAGGAGTGCGGCAGCCGCTCGTCACCGGTGAGGATCTTCTCCACCACCGTCCAGCACTCCCCGCCGGTGGCCTCCGCGAGCCGCCGCAGATAGCCCTCGGGGTCGGCGAGCCCGTCCGGATGGTCGACCCGCAACCCCGACACCACCCCGTCCCGGACCAGCTCCAGGATCTTGGCGTGGGTGGCGTCGAAGACCTCGGGATCCTCGACCCGGACCCCGATCAGGTCCGTGACGGTGAAGAACCGGCGGTACGTCAGCTCCGTCCTGGCCAGCCGCCACCAGCCCAGCCGGTACCACTGGGCGTCCAGGACGGCGACGAGATCGACGTCCGGCCCCCCGGGGACGGTGCCCGGCCGCAGGGGAAAGCGCCGCTCCCCGTACTCCAGGACGTCCCCGCTGACCCGCAGCCGCCCCAGCTCCGCGCCGAACGGACCGGCCAGGACCGGCAGCAGCACCCGCCCGCCGCCCGCCTCCCAGTCGATCGCGAACCAGCGGGCGTACGGCGAGTCGGGGCCGTTGCGCAGTACGTCCCGGATCGCCGGGCCGTGCTCCGGGGCCAGCGCCATGTGATTGGGCACGATGTCCACGACCAGGCCCATGCCGTGCGCACGTGCCGTGTCGGCCAGTGACCGCAGCCCGGCCTCGCCGCCCAGCTCCTCGCGGACCCGGGTGGGGTCGGTGACGTCGTAGCCGTGGGTCGAACCCGGGACCGCCTCCAGGACCGGCGACAGATGGAGATGGGTCACCCCGAGCCCGGCGAGATACGGCACCACGGCGGCGGCCCGGGCGAACGGGAAGGCGGGCTGGAGCTGGAGCCGGTAGGTCGCGCCGGGGACGGCGGGTACGGGGCCGGGCGGAGGGGCGGGGGAGGTGCTCATGGAGGCGTACGTACCCGTCGAGCGGGCGTTCCTGTCACCGGACCCCGCCCGGTCCGGACCGGCGCTGGGCCGGACGGGGGAACGCCGCCCGATCCGCCCGATCGCCCGTCCGGGGACCCTGGCCGGGGTGCCTGGGCCGCTCGCCGTGAGGGCCGGGGTCAGGCCGGGCGGCGCAGCACCGTCAGACTGTGGCACGGCAGCCGCAGCCGGGCCCCCGCCGACACCTTCGCCCCGCCGCCCGGCGGCACACCCCCGGGCCGGGCGGTGTCCACGACCACCCGCCAGTGGCGGCCGTGCCGGGCCGGGACGGTGAAGTCGAGATCCCTCGGGCCCGCGTTGAACATCAGCAGAAACGAGTCGTCGGCGATCCGCTCACCGCGCGGCCCCGGCTCCGAGATCGCGTCCCCGTTGAGGAAGACCGACAGCGCCCCGGGCCGGGACGCCTGCCAGTCCCGCTGGGTCATCGGATCGCCCTCCGGGGTGAACCAGGCGATGTCGGTGAGCGCCCCGGGCGGCCCGCCGGGCCCCTCGGCGTCGAGGGGGAGGCCCCGGAAGAACCGGCGGCGCCGGAAGACCGGATGGTCCCGCCGCAGCCACACCATGGTCCGTACGAAGTCGAGCAGCGACTGCTCACCGGGCGCCGTGACCTCGCCCGGCTTGGGCCAGCGCACCCAGGACAGCTCGTTGTCCTGGCAGTAGGCGTTGTTGTTGCCCCGCTGGGTGCGGCCGAACTCGTCGCCGTGGCTCAGCATCGGCACCCCCTGCGACAGCATCAGGGTGGCGATCAGATTCCGGGTCTGACGGTCCCGCAGCTCCAGGACCGCCGGATCGTCCGTCTCGCCCTCCGCCCCGCAGTTCCACGACCGGTTGTGGCTCTCGCCGTCCCGGTTGCCCTCCCCGTTGGCCTCGTTGTGCTTGGTCTCGTACGACACCAGATCCCGCAGGGTGAAGCCGTCGTGGCAGGTGACGAAGTTGATGGAGGCCAGCGGGCGGCGGCCGTCGCACTGGTAGAGGTCCGACGAGCCGGTCAGCCGGGACGCGAACTCGGCCAGTGTCCTCGGCTCGCCGCGCCACAGATCGCGGACCGTGTCCCGGTACTTGCCGTTCCACTCCGTCCACAGCGGGGGGAAGTTCCCCACCTGATAGCCGCCCTCGCCGACGTCCCACGGCTCGGCGATCAGCTTCACCTGGCTCACCACCGGATCCTGCTGCACCAGATCGAAGAACGACGACAGCCGGTCCACCTCGTGGAACTGGCGGGCCAGGGTCGCCGCCAGATCGAACCGGAAGCCGTCGACATGCATCTCCGTCACCCAGTACCGCAGCGAGTCCATGATCAGCTGAAGTACGTGCGGGGACCGCATCAGCAGCGAGTTACCGGTACCGGTGGTGTCCGTGTAATGGCGGCGGTCCTCCCCGAGCCGGTAGTACGAGGCGTTGTCCAGCCCCCGGAAGGAGAGCGTCGGGCCCAGATGGTTCCCCTCGGCCGTGTGGTTGTAGACCACGTCGAGGATCACCTCGATCCCCGCCCGGTGCAGCGCCCGGACCGCGTGCTTGAACTCCAGCACCTGCTCGCCCCGCTCCCCCCAGGAGGCATAGGCGTTGTGCGGGGCGAAGAAGCCGATCGTGTTGTAGCCCCAGTAGTTCCGCAGCCCCGCGTCCACCAGCCGGTGATCGTGCACGAACTGATGGACCGGCATCAGCTCCAGCGTCGTCACACCCAGCTCGGTCAGATGCGAGATCACCGCCGGATGGGCCAGCCCCGCATAGGTGCCGCGCAGCTCCGGCGGCAGCTCCGGATGGAGCATCGTCAGACCCTTCACATGGGCCTCGTAGATCACCGTTCGGTGGTACTCCGTCCGGGGCGACCGGTCGTCCCCCCAGTCGAAGTACGGATTCACCACCACGGACGCCGGGGTGTGCCCGGCCGAGTCCAGGTCGTTCCGGGACTCGGGGCGGCCGAAGTGATAGCCGTAGACCGGCTCGCCCCAGGTCACCCCGCCGCTCAGGGCCCGGGCATACGGATCGACCAGCAGCTTCGACGCGTTGCACCGCTGCCCCTGCTCGGGGGCGTAGGGGCCGTGGACCCGGAAGCCGTACCGCTGACCCGGCATCACCCCCGGCAGATAGGCGTGCCGGACGAACGCGTCCGCCTCCCGCAGCTCGACCCGCTCCTCCGATCCGTCGTCGGCCAGCAGACACAGCTCGATCCGCCGTGCCGCCTCGGAGAAGACCGCGAAATTGGTGCCGGCGCCGTCGAATGTGGCACCGAGGGGATATGCCTGCCCCGGCCAGACCTGCATGGAGGAACTCCGCCCCTTCCGATCCGGGTGGGTGGGGGAAAGGGCGCCCGGATCCCGCTCGAACGTACCGTGACCGCCCCCGGCGCGCCCGGCCGGACGACGCCGCGTCAACAACGCGAGAACGACCGTCACCCGGACGGCGGAACGGTGGGGCGGGTGCCCTGGGGCGCCGGGCGGCCCGGCGCGCGCGCCCGGACCCGGCCCGGCGCGCACGGCGGCCGTGAGCGGCGGGGAACGTACGGCGGCGGCGCGGTGGGCGGTCCGACGGGCCCGGCGGCGGTCCCGGCCGCCGGGACGGGTCCGGGGCGGCGCGGTACGCCCGTACCGCCGTACGGGCTACGGTGCCGCGCCCGCCCGGCGCCGGGGGATCCGCCGCGCGGTGACGGCGGTACGCCCGCCGGGCACCCGGCGGCTGTCGGCGGCCGGCGGTGGCGCCCTCCGGGGCGGATCCGGCGCGGACCAAAGGCGCCACGGCGGCCGATCCGCTATGAAACCGCTCACTCCACCCCCTGTCGGCGGCCGGAACACGCCGGATCGGGACGGCAGTTGGGAAAGCGGCCCGACGATCCGGCTGCACCCCGTCCCGCTCCCGGAGTAGTCTGCGTTGATCTTTGGTGGGGGACGGGAAGGGGACGCGGGTGAGTGCGGGAGGGCTGGAGCTACCCCCCGGTGACGGCGGTCACGAGGGGGACTCGGCCGACGTCCCGCCGGGGGCGGTGTCCCTCGCCAGACCGCTGGAGATCGGAGCCGAACTCGACTGGGACGCCGAATCCTGGATCGAGGTCCGGACCCGGGCCCAGCGCGCGGGCCGGGCGTACATCTGGCTCAATCTGGTCGAGCAGCGGCTGCGCGCGGTGGTCGCCGCCGTACTCCGCCCCGTGTACGAACCCGTACACGGCGACGACTGGGTGGTCGCGGCGGCGGGCCCGGCCGGGCAGGAATGGGTCCAGCGGGCCGTCGCCGTCCGGGAGGTCTCCCGCCGCAAGGGCTATCTCCTCGACCCCGCCGACGACAACGTCCTCTCCTTCCTCACCCTCCCGCAGCTGCGGGAGCTGATGGTCCAGCACTGGCCCTGCTTCGAGCCCTATCTCGACGACCGGCGCGATGTCGAACTGGCCCTGGACGAACTGGAAGTCGCGCGGAACGTGGTCTCCCGCAACCGGGCGCTCAACGAGGCCGTACTCGCCCAGGCGGAACGGGCCTCCGCCCGGCTGCTGGACATACTCGGCAGCGGAACCGGCTCCCGCTCGGCGGACCGGCTCCCCGTCGACGCCGTCGAGGACCTCGTCGGCGACCGGTACGCGGATGTGGTCTCCGTCCACCCCGACCGGGTCAGACTCCAGCGCCAGCTCCCCGCCGAGGACCTCTTCGGCGGTGCCCGGCGGCTCGACGCCATCGGCATCGGACTCAATCTCCTGGTCCAGAACTTCTCCGGCCGCAGACTCGTCCGGCTCGCCGAAGGCGGCGCCCGGGTCCGGCTGGCCTTCCTCAACCCCGCCAGCAGCGCCGTCAAACGGCGCGAACGCGAACTCGGCCTCCGCAAAGGCGAACTCAGCCGCACCGTGGAGATGAACATCCTCCACATGCGGCGGGTCCGCTCCCGGCTCCGTGACCCCGGCGCCTTCGAGATCCAGGTCTTCGACGAGACCCCCCGCTTCACCGCCTACCTCGTCGACGGCGACGGGCCCGACGGGGTCGCCGTCGTCCAGACCTATCTCCGCAAGGCGCGCGGCATAGAGTCGCCCGTCCTCGTCCTGCGCGGCGGCGGACGGCGGTCCGTGGTCCGCTCAGGACAGCCCGGCGACCCGGCCGACCCCGGCGAACACGGCCTCTTCCAGACCTACCGCGAGGAATTCGAGTCGATGTGGGCCGACTCCCGTCCCGTCTCATGAGTGTCAGTGGCACGTGACAAGGTGAGGACATCAGGGGGAACAGCACCACAGAGGAGGGGGTCCACCATGACCTGGCACACGGAAGAACTCGTCGGCTTCGACCTGGAGACGACGGGCACGGAGCCCCGGGAAGCCCGGATCGTCACTGCGGCGGTCGTCAGGACCGGCCCCGGCGGAGTCCTCGACCGCCGGGTCTGGCTCGCCGACCCCGGGATCCGCATCCCCGAACAGGCCGCGGCGATCCACGGCATCACCACCGAACGCGCCACCGCGGAGGGCCGCCCGGCCCCCGAGGTCGCCGACGAAGTCGCGGCGGCGCTCTGCGGCCACTGGGCGCGGGGGGTGCCCGTCGTGGCCTACAACGCCCCGTTCGACCTGACGCTCCTCGGCGCCGAACTCGCCCGCCACGGCCTGCCGTCCCTCGCCGACCGGCTGGACGGCGCGGCCCCCGGCCCGGTGATCGACCCCCTCACCGTCGACCGGGCCGTCGACCGCTACCGCCGAGGCAAGCGCACCCTGGAGGCCGCCGCCGCGGAATACGGCGTCGCGCTCGCCGACGCGCACGACGCCACGGCCGACGCGGAGGCGGCGGTCGCCGTCGCCCGCGCGCTGGCGACCCGCCACGGCGCGGTGGCGGCGATCACCGCCACCGAACTCCACGAACGCCAGATCCGCTGGTACGCGGCGTGGGCCAAGGACTTCGAGTCCTTCCTCCGCCGCAAGGGCGACGCGTCCGCGGTGGTCGACGCGACGTGGCCCTTCCACGAGCCCGCGGACGCGCGCGCCTAGCCCTCCGGGGCGCCGCCCCGAACTACCCGGGCCGCGCCCGGCGACCGGGCGTTGTCGGCGGTCTGCGACCCGTCTGTGGCTTGTCGCGCAGTTCCCCGCGCCCCTGGGTTGCCCTCCTCGTCGCCCTCGTAGGAAGGCGGGCCCCTTACTTCCCAGGGGCGGGGCCGGGGAGAGGC
>NZ_JBFADP010000056.1:0-52654 GCF_040641415.1 Streptomyces sp. NPDC020875
ACAACGCTGGGGGCACCCCCGTGTCCGAAGGGCTACGGGGGAGAGTGTGCGTGCCGGGCGTCGCGGGCCAGGCGGGACTTTCGCAACACGCCCTACCCGGTGTAGGGGACTTTGAGGGCCTGCCAGGAGGCGTGGCCCGGCCAGCCGTCGGCGTCCGAACCCCGGTAGCCGAGCTTGCGCTGCCAGCGGGCGTACGACCGCCGGTCCGCGTCGCTCCAGCGGGGCCCGGGGCCCACCGCGTACTCGGAACACCCCTCGGCGACCAGCCGCCGCCCCATGGCGGTGATCACCGGGGAGCTGGGGCCGGACCGGAAGAAGGCCGTACCGGGGAAGGGGTGGTGGCGCGGGGTGCCCGGTCCGGTGGCGGGCGGGTCCACGGGTCGGCCGGGGGGCCGTTCGCCGAGGCGGCGGGCGATCGAGGTCCGCAGGTCGGGCATGGTGAATCCGCGGGGGTCCGGCTTCCGGTTCGACCACTCCAGATGGCCGATGACGCTCTTGGCGCTCCAGCCGTGGGCCCGGCAGAGCGCGGCCGAGGCCCGGACGATCGCCTCGGTCTGGGCGGCGGGCCAGGGGTCCTCGCCGTCGCCGAGGTTGACGCACTCGAAGCCGTAGAAGTGACGGTTGCCGTCGACGGCGCCCGGGCTGCCCTGGTGCTCGTTCGTGGGCGGCGGCCGGGTGCCGTACCGCTCGGCCGCCACCGCGCGCAGGACGTCCGGGTCGCCGCCGCCCGCGTGGTTGGCCCGGCCGTGGCCGACCAGATGGACGGTGCCGTCCTTGGCGATCACCCCGTGGCAGAGGGGACCGGGCAGGTCGGGACGGCCCCGGGAGCAGAGGGCGACCGTGGATGCCGTACCGGAGCTGACGGTGTGATGGATCATCACTCCGTTGACGGGCCCCCAGGGGCCGGTGTGATCACGGTTGTGGGTGCGCCAGCCGGGGCGCTCGACGACCGTGACGCCCTCGGCGCGCAGGGCGGCGAGCAGCCGGGCGGCGGTGAGTGGGGTGGCCATGGGTTGTCCTTACGTCGGCGGAAGGCGGTCTCGCGCGGCGCGCCGCTCGGCCGCGCTCTCAGTGGTCACCGGGTACCGGGGCGGGCTGCGGCTCGGGGGCCGGTGGCAGCCGCAGCTCGCCACCGGGCGGTACGTGGGTGGTTTCGGCGGCTTCGGGTCGTGGCCCGGAGTCCCGGGGACGGCGGGGTGGCAGGCTCATGACTGGCGGCCCTCCGCGTACAGCACGCCCACCGCGGCCCGGCCCGTACCGGCCGTGACCCGGCCCTCGACATGGAGATTGCTCCAGCTGTAGCCGGGGCTCCCGTGGAGGGCGGTCACCTCCTCGGTGAAGGCGGTACCGGTGGCGGTCACCACCTGGCCGAGCCGGGCCGTCGTACCGTCGGCGGCGAGATAGCGGACCCGGGCCTCGACGGTGGTGCCGGGGTCGGCCTGGACCCAGACACCGACCGAGATCCGGGGGTGCTGGAGATACATGCCGCCCTGGAGTACCCGGGTCCAGTCCGCGGAGGTGATCGCGGCGGGCGCCGGATAGAGGGGGATCGGGATGTACGGCCGGGCGAGCCCGGCCCCGGCGGCGTCGTCGGCGACGACCACGGCCCCGGCCCGGTCCTGGACGTTCAGGGACTGGCCGCCGTCCCCGGAGCCGTACAGACCGAGGGCGAGGGTGCCGTCGTCCCGGCGGAACAGCACGCCCTGCTGCCGGCTGCCGTCGGCGTTGACCCCGATGGCTCCCAGGGTGATCAGCTCGGTGTCCGTACCGTCGCGGACACTGAGCCGCCCGGCGTCCGTCATGGTCAGGGCGCCGGTGACGGCGCCCTGGGCCGGGCGGGTGACGGCCGCCAGGGACACCCGGTCCAGTCGGCGGCGCAGATCGTGGATGAGGTCGATGAGGTCTTCGGGTAGGGCGGGCATCAGAGCGCCTCCAGAAAGAGTTCGGCGGTCTCGGGGCGGCCCCGCTGGGGTGGGGTGATCTTCACCCCGACCACGCGGAACCGCTGGTCGAGCCCGGCGGGGTGCCATTCGTCGGTGATCCGCAGCCGGACCGACCGGCCGATCAGCTGCGGCGGTACCGGGATCCGCTCGTCCAGCCGTACGGTCACCTCGGGCACGGTGACCACCCCGTGGGCCTTCGCGAGCTGGGCCCTGGCCAGCCGGAAGAGCCGGATCGGGTTCTTCACCTGCGGATGGTCCGAGCTGAGGTCGATCCGGGGGTAGCCGCCCTCGATCAGCCGGTGGGCCACGACCTCCGGCGAGACGATCGGGCGGCCCTCCTGGTTGGGGGAGGTGGTCTCCCGGGTGGCGCCCCGGGCCCGGGCGTGGGTGCCGCCCCGGGTGGCGTCCCGGGGGAAGGAGTAGGTGAGGATCGAGCCGGGCCGGTCGAGGACGAGATCGTCGCCCTCGTGCAGGATCCGGGGCGAGCGCAGCCGGAGCCGTTTCGTCCGGGTGCCGGTGTCCGGGTCGCGGCTGACCTCGATGTAGTGCTCGAAGCCGTTCTCGGCGTCGGCGAGTTCCCGGATGGCCTCGTCGGCGACGATCTCGTCGCCGTCCCGCCAGACGACCTCGGCGGTCTCCCCGGACAGTTCGTCGCCGATCGCGACGCCGATATCGCCGCCCGCCGTCTCCTGGAGATAGCTCCACAGCTGCCGGACGAGGAGGAGTTCGTCCTGGGGCGCGGTGTGGACGAAGTCCCGGCGGATCCGGCGCCGGGCCGGGTACGAGTCGAAGGTCGCGGCCTGGACGGCGAGGGACATCACGCCCTTGTCGTCGGCGCTGAGGGTCGACGTCCACAGGATGCCGCCCCACCACAGGTCGCCGCCGCGTTCCAGATAGACGGCGGTCCGGCCGTCCTCGATCGCCCGGGCGCGCTCGGCGGTCCGGGCGTCGGGGATCGACAGGGTGCCGGTGAGCGATCCGGAGCGGCCGATGTAGTCGTCGACCTGGACGTCCCGCAGGGGGAGCGAGTCGATGGGCCGGTCGGTACGGAGATCGCAGAACAGCACCCGGTAGGGGCTGACGGCCGTCATAGGGTGACCGCCGCCTCGTAGGTGCCGCTGCCGACGATGTAGTCAGTGGGCTTCCAGGTCCACGGGTAGCTGCGGTCGGCGATACCGACGAAGGAGTGGACGCCGGCACGTGCCTTGGCGGAGCTGATGTGCAGTTCGAAGACGTTGACGGTGGCGATCCGGATCCGGGCGTTGGCCCGGTCCGCCGGGGTCGGGACCTGGTCCTCGGCCTGGTTCACATCGCCGTAGCCCGCGCAGTGAAGGGTCCGGGCCGCCGTCACCGGCAGGCTGAACCGCCAGTTGGAGTTGTTGCCGCTGCCGAAGGTGGTGGTGGTGCCGAAGGTGATCCGGAAGTTGAAGTGGACGGTGGACGCGATCTGGACGTAACGGCCCTCCACGTTCGCGTTGCCGTAGTTCGGCGCGGTTCCGGCGGTCGCGGTCCAGGTCGGCCGCCAGTCCTGCCAGACCGGGACCCGGGGGTAGGCGAACCAGTCGGTGCCGTCGAACCGCTCCAGCCGCTCGCCGGTGTCCCGGTACTGGCCCCGGTACTGGCCCCGGAAGCCGTGGGTGGGCACGATGCCGCCGAGCGCCGCGGTCGGGTAGCGGCGGTTCTCCACGCCGCTGCCCCAGTTGACCGACCCGGCGCTCTTGGGGACGTTGACCACATAGAGCGGCAGGGCGTTGGGCGGGGTCTGCGGTTCGACCGGCGCGGTGGCCGACTCCGCGCCCTGGATCACCCGGATCACGGCCTGGTTGGTGGCGCCCCCGTCGAAGGCGCTGTCCTCGATCGCCAGCACGATCAGGTCCTTGCGGTCGCCCCCGGGGGTGCCCGGGGCGATGGTGACGGTCTCCACCTCGGTCACCGCGACCATGTAGGCGCCCTGGAGAGACGCGGTCTGGACGACGGCCCGGCCCGGCTGGATCGTGCACTGGAGGGCGCTGGCGCCGCGGAGTTCGAGACCGCCGGGGACGACCCCGCCCCGGGAGGTCAGCTCACCGGTGGGGGTGAGCAGCAGGGAAGTGGCGAGCCGGGTGTCCTGCTGGGTCTGCCCGGTGGGGGCGTGCCAGACGCTGCGAATGGTCATGGGGTGCTCCTCGGAGGTTCGCGATGGGAGTTATGGGAGGGCCGGGGGCGTGGTCACCATTCGGCGCTGCGCCAGTTCACGGCGAGGGTCGCCTCGGGCGCGGCCGTACGCGGCCGGAAGGCGAGGTCGTTGACGCCGGGCTCCAGGGTGAACAGCTCCTCGGGGGTGCTGTCGGGCGCGGCGGTGTGGCGGCGGGACGCGGTGCCGTTGAGGGTGACCGAGCCGTCGGCGGTGTCGACGGCGAGTTCGTCGTTGGCGCCCAGGTCGATGAGGTAGCGCAGCCGCCGTCCGGTGGTGCGGTTGACGACCACGGGCTGGGAGCAGGGGCCGCGGAAGGTGATCCGGGGGTGGGCGGGGGCGCTGCCGTCGTTGTCCACGGCCAGATCGCCGTTGACGGTCGGCAGCCCCCAGACCAGGGGCCAGGTCAGCGGCCAGGCCAGCCCGGTCCCGGGCCGGGGCGCGCCGGTCACCAGCCGCCGGGCCTCGACGGCGTACCGGCGTGGATCGGTGGCCAGCCACTGGAGGGTGACCCGGCCGACGCCCTGGGCCACCAGGGACCGGTCGGCGGGCAGTACGCGCTGGACGAGCCGGGCCCGTACCGCCAGGGTCTCGCCGTGGATCCGGACCGCGAGCCACTGCTGCGCGTCGGCGAGGGCGAGGGCCCGGCGCAGCTCGCGCAGGGTGAGGGCGGGGTCCGTACCGGGTGCGGGCAGTACCCAGACCTGGCCGGTGATCCGGCGCGGCCGGGCGTACTGCGCTCCGGGCCAGGCGCCGTGCGTGGTGGGCCGGTCGGCGTCGGTGGTGTCGGCGTCCGGCAGGTCCTCCCAGCCGGTCAGGCCCTGCCGGTCGATCTCGTACGGGGTACCGGGGCCGAGCAGCAGTCCGCCCCACTGGATCTGCCCGTCGAGGGTGATCCGTGAGGCGGGGGCGATTTCGATGTCGGCTGTGATGGGCGGGGCGGGTGTGGCCATGGGGCCGTCACCTCCTGGGGCGAAGTCGGCGGTACGGGCCGGGGCGCGGCGGGCCGGTCCCGGCGCGGGGCGAGGGCGCGTCGCGGGGTCGGGGAGTACGGCGTGCTTCGTACGCGGCCGGGGCCGGTTTGGCGCCAGTGCTGTGACCGGAAAGGTTTGCCGTGGGCCCGCGGCGTTCGGTGCGGTGCGTCGCAAGGCGGAGGTCCACGGCTCGTACTGGACGTACTTGCGTGGTCCGACAACGCGGCGAAGTGCCGTGCCGGGCGTCGCGGGCCGGTGAACGTTTCCGGTCACAGCACTAGGCCGCGCGGGTGAGGAAGAGCAGGTCCTCGGCGATGTCATGGGCCGTGGCTCCGGCCGGCTCGTGGAAGGACTCCACCCGGCGGAGCCGCCGTACGGTACGTGACGACCGGGCGTCGGGCTCGGCCGCCCGCAGCCCGGCGACGTCCCCGAGCGGGGTGATCGAACCGGGGAGCGTGCCGTGCGGCGGGCTGACCAGGCCGCCCTCCGCCAGGAAGGAGACGATCTTCTTGCCGATCGACTTCGGGTCGAACAGCTTCTTGAAGTCGATGGCCTCCCATTTCTCGATCAGCCATTCGACGAACCGGGCGGGGGCGTGCACGAAGCCGGTGAAGCCCTGGAAGCCGAGGGCGATTCCGTCGGCGATCCCCCGCAGCAGATCGCCGGTGGCGTCCTTGACCCGGTCGAAGAACGGCGGGATCTTGTCCCGGATCCACCGGGCGGCCGGGTCGACGACCGCCTTGATGCCGTTCCACGGGTCCCTGACGAGCTTGGTGAAGTTCGTCAGCGCCTTCTTGATGCCGTCGCGGGCGGCGGCGAAGGCGTTCCTGACCGTGGTGCCGATCGACTTCACGGGGTCGACGATCCGGTCCCGGACGAAGCGGATCCCCGTCTCGACCGCCTCCCGGGCCTTCGAGATCACCGGGAAGACCTTCTTCTTGATCCAGTCGAAGCCCTCGCGGAGCTTGTCGAACCCCTTCTTGACCAGGCGCTGACCCGTCTCGGTGTTGAGCGCGAAGTCCACCAGCAGACCGATCACGGTGACCGCGATCGCGGCGGCCCCGCCGAACGGGTTGGCCTGCATGGCGACCGTGATCGCGGCCATCGCGACCGCGCCCCCGGTCAGCCCGATCCCGAGGGTCGTCAGCAGGGGCGAGGCCAGCCCGATGGCCGTGCCGAGCGGGCCGACGAGCCGGTCGAAGGCCCCACCGCCGTCGGCGAGCCGCTTGGCGGCCCGGCCCGACGAACGGGACGAATCACGGGCCTTGGCGATCTGACCGGCCGCGATACCGGAGTTCCGGCCGACCGCCCGGATCGGGGCGAGCGCGGGGGTCGAACCGTCCCGCAGCCCGGCCAGCGCCGTACCCGCGTCCCGGGCCGCGGCCCTGATCCGGTCGGCCGCGCCGCGCGCCCCGCCGACCTGCCGCACGGCGTTCCGGACGGCCCCCACCGCCCCGTCGTGCCGGGACCGCAGGGTGCTCATCGGACCGGCGACCCCGGCCAGCGGATTCAGCGCGCGGGAGGCGGCGATCGTACTCATCCGCGCGCCTTGACCAGGAACATCAGCGCCTTCGCCGTGGCCCGGGGGTCACTGGTGGGCGCCGCGTGGTAGTGCTCGATATGGAACCCGGGACCCGCGCCCGCGCCCGACTGGGCCCGGGCCCGCAACGCCGTGTGCCGCAGCAGCCGGTTCAGCTTGGAGAGCGGCAGTACGGCTTCGGCCTCACCGGCCTCCGCGATGATCGCCGGAACGCCGCCGGCCCGGGGCGCGACCAGTCCGCCCTCGGCCAGCTTGCCGATCCTGGGGATATCGGGGAGGCCCTTGCCGCCGATACCCGGCACCCAGTTCGGCACCTTGAAGTCAATGGAATTGATCTTGCCGATCGCGCCGTTGATGATATCGATGACGCTGTTGATCGGGGCCTTGACCTTGTCCTTGATCTTGCCGAAGGTATCGCTCGCGATGTCCTTCAGCTTGCCCCACTTCTTGCCCAGCTCGTCCTTGACGTGCGTGAACACCTTCGGGACCTTCTGGATGAAGTCGGCGACGGGCTTGATATAGCCCTTGATCTTGCCCCAGATGTCCTTGACGGTGTTCCGGGCCGTTCGCAGCGGGCCCTCGATCCGCTTCTTGACCGCCTCGAAGCCGTCCTTGACGTACTTCCTGATCTTTCCGACGATGTCCGAGACCTTCTCCCGGGCCTTGTCGAAGATCCGCTTGATCAGGGCGCCGAAGTCCTTGATGACCGGGCCGACCTTTTTCCAGACCGTCTCGATGGCCTTCTTGACGGCGTCGAAGGCCGTCTTCACGACCCGCCGCAGGGTCTTCGACTGGGTCGCCATCTCGACGACCTTCTCGATGAGCGGCATGAAGAGTTCGAGCAGCCGGGTGAAGATATTGCCCTTCATGGACTTGTTGAGTCCGTCCATGCCCCGCTTGGCGTTGTCCGCGCCGCCTTTGAACTTGCCGATACTGGTACCGCCGGTCTGCCCCGACCGCCCGGCCTTGGCCACCGCCTTCTCGGCACTGTCCGCGTTCCGCCGCAGGGTCCTCAGCTCGGACGCGGCCCCCTTGGCCGCGTCCTTGAGCTTCTTGACCCCGCCTTCGCTGTTCTGCGCGCCGTTCTTGAGTCCGTTGGCGGCGCGCCCGGCGCTGTCGGACCGGTCCTTGAGCGTTTTGAGGGAGCCATTGGCATTGTTGAGTGCTCTGACCAGAGACATCGGGAGTCTCCTTCGTTCTCCGTTTCCGGGGTCGGGTCAACGTCCGTCGACGGCCTGGGTGAGGTTGTTCACGTCCTGGGTGAGGGGGCGCAGGTTCGGGGCGGCGACGGGCTGACCCCCCGCCCCGGGCCGCGCGGTGGTACCGGCGTTGCCGGGGGCTCGGCGCTGCTGGCCGGTCGTGCCCTGGCCGTCCCCGCTCCGGTTGCCTCCGCCGCCCGCGCCCGGGGTGTTCCGCGGCGCGCCCGGCCGGTCGCCTTCGAGTGCCGCGATACGTCTGCCGAGCAGATCCATCTCGCGTTGCGCCTGGTCCATGGGGGTGCGCCAGGCGCGTTCCTCGTCGTCCGGGGAGAGGCCGATCCGGGCCCGCATCGAGCCCGCCTGGGCCTGCCGCAGCTGGTAGAAGCGTCGTCTCGGCTGCGGGGCCGGGTCCGCGCCGGACTCCGGGGCCGGGGCCGGGTCAGGGTCCGGGACACCGTGCAGCCAGCGGCGGACCCTGTTCCCCGCTCCGTAGATCGGTCTGCGCACGATGTTGTTGACCTTCTCCGAGAGGTCGAAGATCGCCAGGTCCATCTTGACGAGCACCAGGCCGAGGGCGAGCAGGAACACATCGGGCTGGGCCTTGACCATCTCGGGGCTGATATTGAACGGACCGATCTGCGTTCCGCCGCCCCCGCCGCCGCCCCCGGCCGGTTCGCCCGCCTGGGCCTTCACCCACTTCTCGGTGGCCAGCGGGTCGCCGTCCTTCAGCGCCTCCTTGCGGACCTGATCGACGGTGAGGAATTCTGTCGCCGCCTTGTCTGCTTTTTTCGCAATTTGCTGCTCCAGCAAGGTCCTGAGGCTGGCGATCTGCTGTTCGACGCTGGGGTCCTTTGCACCTGTCACGACCACTCCTCGCGGGTCAGCTGAAGAACCGGGCCAACTCGGCCGGGTCGGGCGGGCTCACATCCCCCGTCGGCGCCCCGGGGCCACCGGGCGCGTGGTCGTCCGCGTCCTCGTGCTCTCCGGGGAGCCCCGGGCGGGTGACCGGCTCCGGAGGGTCCGGCGGTTCGTCGGAGTGGACGGAGGTGAACATCCAGTTGGCGACTGCCAGATGGTCGACGACGGCGGCCAGCAGATAGTCCGTCACGGACCACTCCGCCGACTCTCCGTCGACCTCCCGGTTCACCGCGCTGCCCGGCGGGAGATGTTTGATCAGCACCCGGAGCCGACGGGACGACATCGAGCCCCGGTGCCAGTCGAGAAGATCCGCGCGGTAGTACCGCAGCAGATCGGCTTCGAGCGCCTCGGCGTGTTCTTCGACGAACGCGTCGAGGCTCAGTCTTCCCCCACGCCGAGCCCGGTCTCCTGGCCGTAGGCGTCGAGGACGGCGGCGATGTCCTGCATGGTGACGTCGTGCTCCGCGAAGCCGGCGAACTGCTCTTCGCCCATCAGCAGGGCGAGCAGTCCGTCGACGTCGTTGTCCTCCAGCTTCCGCAGCGCCTTGGCGGTCGCCCGGCTGATCTCGGTGGGGAGTTCGAAGGTGTCGCCGTCGAGGTGGAAGGACCAGGTGCGGCCGTGCGCCTCCTGGCGCTGAGCCCGGGCGGCGTTGATGTCGAAGTTGGCCGAGTGAGCCATGAGGTTCTCCTGGATCGGGGTGATCGGGACGCGGCGGAATACCGGGCGGGGCCGGACCCGTGAGAGGGACCGGCCCCGCCCGGAGGGGTGTTACGGGGTGACGGGCGGCGACGCGTAGGCCGGGTCCTTCATGTAGAAGGTGGCCAGTGGCGACGTCGTACCCGGGGAGAGGGCGGTGAAGGTGACGCCCAGCGACGCGGCCGACTTGCGGGCCAGCTTCACGTCGTCGGCGGCGGTCACCTGGCCGCGGGGGATGACGAAGCGGTAGGTGATGTCCTTCCCGTCGGTGAATTCCAGGCCCAGAGCCCGCTCGTCGAAGGTCGGGCCGTCCGGGATGTCGATGCTGTAGACCCCGGTGTTGGTACCGACCGGCTTGACGTCACCCTTCGACCCGCCGATGAAGAAGGGCAGGGTGTTCTCGTTGAACTGGAGCATCGCGAACTTCAGGGTCAGATCACGATCCGAGTAGACGAACCGGGCCGGGCTGATCGCCTGCCAGGTCTCCACCGGGTCCAGCTTGTCCTTCTTGGCGAAGGTCACCCCGTCGGTGGTGGTGTAGCCGAGGTCCGTCCACGCGGCGCTCCAGTCGGCCGCGGGGTTGGCGGAGAAGGTGGTGGGCGCCGCCGCGCCGACCGCGCCGACGAGGACGCGGCCGGTACCGGCGACGCGGATCTCGGACGAGTTGCCTGCCATTGAGGGCTCCTTGGGTGTGGGTGGTGCGGGGGTGGGCGCCCCGGGCCGGACCGGGGTACCGGCGTACCGGAGTCGGAGTTCCGGCGGGCCGGCCCGGGGCGGATCGCCGTGGATACGGCGAAGGCCCCGTCCTGGAGGGAGGGCGGGGCCGGTCCGTGGCGGCGGCTCGGGGCCGCCGGAGGAGGGGGCGGGTCAGTAGACCCGGAGGACGAAGCGGAGCACGCTTTCGTAGCGGTTGGCGCCCGCGTGGATGAAGTCCGGCTGCCAGCGCGGCCCGTCCAGCTCCACCACATCGGTGACGACCGTGGTGATGCTGCCGGGGGGCGCGGGCTGGGCGGGGGCGAACGTCCGGCCCCGGAGGGGGAGCAGGGCCCCGCGCGCCTTGTTGGCCAGGATGTGCGCCGCCGCCTTCGTGGGGCCGTACACCTCCAGCTCGATGAGCGGCTGGTCGACATGGAGGTCTTCGAGCCAGGCGCCGCCGCGCCGGGAGACGAGGACCGCGGGCTGGGTGCCGTTGAACCCGGCGGGCGGGGACTGCCCGATATGGACGTCCGCGCCCAGCTTGCTCTGCGCTTCCTGGAGCAGCTTGACGACGATCTCCTCGACGTCGGGGAAGGACGTCGGAAGCGGTGAGGGCGGGGGAGTGGTCATCGGGAGATCTCCTCTGCGTACGCGGGCGGCCGGGCCGGTCCCGGGACGGCGCGGATCCGCGCGGGCCCCGCCGGAGAGAGGGAGGGAGAACCGGCGTGGAAACGCGGCGGGGCCGTGCCCGGGAGGGATCCGGAGGGATGCGGGCACAGCTCCGCCGCTGCACCTATTGTGATTGCTATCGCGCGAGTGCGCAACCAGTTCGCGCGAGGGCGCACGGAAGAATGCGAAAGGGCGGCCATCCGGTGAGGGATGACCGCCCCTGTGGGACGCGTACTTCCGGAGGCCGCGCGACCGGCGTCGGTGGACCGTGGCGCGCGGACCGTGGCGCGCGGATGGCGGATCAGCTCCGGGCCGGTCGCCTCCGCTCCCGGAGGCCCTCGCCCCGCGCGGCCCGCTCCGCCGCGAAGACGTCCGCCAGCCGGTAGAGCCCGGCCCGGCCCCGGCGGGCCGCCGGGGTCAGATGGCCCAGCTGGACCCACTTGCGGATGGTCGCGGGCGCGACGCCCGCCTCCGTCGCCGCCAGCGCGCCGGTGATCAGCGGGCCGTCCGGGGCGGCCCCGGCCCCAAGGGCGGGCGCGGCCCTCATCGGCGGGCGCCTTCCGCCGCCGCGTCCATCGCCGCCGTGATCGCGCCGGGGTCCGTGCCGGGCGGAGTCGTACCGTCCTCCGGGTACCAGGTGTGGCGGTGGGCCGTCTCCGTCGCGCACGGGCAGTCCGCCGTACCGCAGCGGCAGGCCGGGTTGACGCAGAGCACCGCGCGCCGCTCCGGGAAGGCCCGCAGGGAGACCGAGTCGCACCACGGGCAGCGGCCGTCGATCCTGATCACCGGCTCGGGGTCGCCGAGGGCCCGCCCGCAGCGGCCCGTCATCCGCCGGGCCTCGTCGCGGACGTGTTCGGCCAGGTCGGAGTGGGCGTCGACCTCGCCGAGCAGCCCGGCTATCCGGGTCAGCCGGTGCGGTACGGGGGCGTGCCGGGGGCGGCCGAGGCGGAGCCGGTCGTGGACGGCCTCGTCCAGCTCGACGACCCCGTCGGTGATGTCGCGTACGGCGTCCGAGACATGGAACCGCAGCGGTGCGGACGGTCCGCCGCGCGCGGTACGTCCCGTGCCGCCGCCCGACCCGGGGGAGCGGTGGCGGGGGGCCAGTTCGGTGAGCAGCTCGGGGAATCGGCGGTGGAGCGTCTCGATCCAGAGTGCCGCGTCCTGGGTGGCCGGGTTCAACGGTGCCTCCTGTGCGTGCGGTGCGTGCGGTGCGGATGTTCCGACGGCCGCGCTCCGGCCGGGTCCTCGGTGCGGACACCGCCCGGCCCGCCGGGGCCGGGGCGACGCGCACGGATCGGCGACGGCGTGTACGACCCGTGCGCCGGATGTGTTGAGTCGGCGTACGCCTGGGTAAGGAGGAGTGAATGCGCGCTTCACAGAGTCCGCCTACGCCACGATCACGGCGTCGAAGTCGGAGGTATCGATCGGGCGCGCAACATATTCGCCGCGGAGTCGTACCAGCCGGCCGTTGCGCCACAGCCGTCCGCCGCTGACGCCGTCGAAGTAGCTCTCGGCCGGGGCCACCGACTCCTCGCAGCGCCGGGCCACCGGACACCGGTGACAGGCTTCCAGTGCAGGTCGGGCCTCTTTCTCCCGCCGGGCGAAGATGATTTCCGGGGGCAGTCCCGCACAGGCGGCGGCGGTGCGCCAACGCGGGGAAGCGGGCGAATCGGGTACGGCCATAGGGGCGCCTCCTGAGCCTGGGGCAGGTCGGTTCGCTCTCGCACCGTGACACGTTGCGAGCGCACGCGCAACTAACTTCGAGGGTGGCGGTGGGCTGCCACCCGGTGGCGCCGGGGTGACCGGGTGCGCAATCACGTAATTCCTTGCGCGCAAGCGCGATATCCTGAGGCCCGCTTCGGAGGGAGGCGACCCGAATGACTGCCAGTGGCCTGGAACAGTTCGCCACCTGGATCGAAGACCTCATCCGCCGCCGCGGATACGACATCGACAGCCCGCGTGGCGGCGGGAAATCCCGGCTGGCCGACGAGGCCGGGGTGCACCGCGCCGCGATCACCCGGCTGCTCCAGCGGCAGTCGATGCCCGATCTGGAGACCACCCGCCGCCTCGCCCATGTGCTCGACGTACCGGTCAGGGACATGCTGATCCGCTCGGGCCGTCTCACCGAGGAGGACCTGCCGCTGCCGCAGTCACCGGAGTCGGGCGCCGGGGACGGGGCGGAGCAGCGCCGGCTGACGCTGGAGGAGGCCGCCGCCGGGCTGGGCGTGCCACCCGATCAGCGGGAGATGTTCATCCGGGTGGCGGGACAGTTTCTGCCGCCCGCGACGGCCCGCCGCCGCGCACCCCTCGCCCAGGACTGACCGCAACCCGGAAGCCGTCCCCGGGCCGTCCCCGGGCCGGGCCCGACACCGGGCCCGGCGCCATGGCTTGGCGCGCGGCCCCGGGGCGGCACCCGGCCGCTTGCCCGTCCCTGCCTGTTTTCGCCCGTCCCCGCCCGTCCGCTCCGTCTGTACCGTCCGGTGGTCCGCCGGACGCCGTCGGCCCGTCCCCCGGGGGCGTAAGCACCCCTGCCGGGCCACCGCCGGAAACGGCGCCATCAGTAAACTGGCACCGCCTGTTCCCCCATATCCGCGCAGGCCGTCCGCCGTACGAGGCGGAAACGGCCCAGGGGTGTCGCCGGGGGCGTTCACGTCGGACGGCGCGCGAGCGGGTGGTCGGTGAAGGACGGGGCTGGGGGCGCGTATGTCCGAGTACGAGGGGTCGGCGGGCGAGGTGAGGGCACCCCGTACGCCGACGGCCCCGTCGTCCCCCCGGCACTCAGACGGCGCCGCCCTGCCCGGCGAGCCGCCCGCCGACGGCCTGCCCGAGCTGCTGGCCTTAGTCGGACGGCTGCTCGAAGGCCACGCTCCCGCCGAGATCGCCGTCCTGCTCCGCGAGGAGCTGGACCGGCGCGAGATCGAGGCGTACGCCAAGGGCTGGCGGGACGCCTCGGACGAGTACGGCCCGGCGCTGGAGGAGGCCCTGGCCGCCGCCCGGCCGCTGCGGCTGGTGGACCGTACGCCCGGCCGGGCGGCGGTCATCCCCTTCCCCTACGAGCCCCACGACCCCGGCGCCCCGCGCGCCCGCCGCGACTCCCCCGATTCCCCTGAGTCCCGCCGTTCCCGTGACGCCCGTGACCCGCACGCGTCCGCGTCCCGGGAGCGGTCCGGGCCGTACCCGGGCGACGAGGCGACCCGGCGCCGGCCGCCCGAGGGCGCTGACGGCGGCGACCTCTCGTCACCTCCGGTCGCCGCCCCGGACGGCCCGGCCGCCCGGACCGGGTCGGCGGCCGAGGGCGACGAGGGGCCGGGGTCGGCGCAGCCGCGCCCGGCCTTCGGGGTCAAGAGCCGCAAATCGAAGGTGCCGACCATTCCCCAGCTTCCGGCGCCCCGCCGCCCGCCGCGCGACCAGGGGGGCCGTACGGACGACACCCCCGGCGGCGCCCCGGACGACCACGTCGGCTGACCCGGACCCGGACCCGGAGCCGGAGCCGGAGCCGGAGCCGGAGGAGGCTGGCCCGGACCCGGACCCGGGCCGCCCGTATGAAGCGCCGATACGATCCGCCCGGCCCGGCCCGCCCCCTCCGTGTACAGCCCGTACGTCCCGTACAGTCCGTACACCGCCGTCCGTCCCGTACGGAGCAGGCCCGCACCGCCCGGCCCCGACCCGCCCGGAGCCGTATATCCGGCCTATCGGTCATATGCCTACGCCCGGCCCGTACCCGGCGCCGACCCGCCCCGTACCCGGCTCCGGCCCCGGTCCCCGCCCGGCCCGGAGCCGTACCGCCGCCCGAACGGGCCGTTCCGGGGGCTCGGCCGGGCCGCGCTCCGCGTGGGCATTTGTTTTGACCCAAGTCCGTGCGATAGGTACGCTCAGACCTTGTGCCTGGGGTGTGCCTGGGCTCTTGTGCGTGTCCTCAGCCGCATACGAGTCCACTGAACGGCCACCGCAATCTGCGCCATCCCCGCTTCGCGGAGAGCCCCGCAGTATTCGACACACCCGACCGCGTGGGTCGGTGACGTTCCAGGTTAGTTTCACGAACGGCACACAGAAACCGGAGAAGTAGTGCCTACGATCCAGCAGCTGGTCCGTAAGGGCCGGCAGGACAAGGTCGAGAAGAACAAGACGCCCGCACTCGAGGGTTCGCCCCAGCGCCGCGGCGTCTGCACGCGTGTGTTCACGACCACCCCGAAGAAGCCGAACTCGGCCCTGCGCAAGGTCGCGCGTGTGCGTCTGACCTCTGGCATCGAGGTCACGGCCTACATCCCGGGTGAGGGACACAACCTGCAGGAGCACTCCATCGTGCTCGTGCGTGGTGGCCGTGTGAAGGACCTGCCGGGTGTTCGTTACAAGATCATCCGCGGCTCCCTTGACACCCAGGGTGTCAAGAACCGCAAGCAGGCCCGCAGCCGCTACGGCGCCAAGAAGGAGAAGTAAGAATGCCTCGTAAGGGCCCCGCCCCGAAGCGCCCGGTCATCATCGACCCGGTCTACGGCTCTCCTCTGGTGACGTCGCTCATCAACAAGATCCTGCTGAACGGCAAGCGTTCCACCGCCGAGCGGATCGTCTACGGCGCCATGGAGGGTCTTCGTGAGAAGACCGGCGCCGACCCGGTCATCACGCTGAAGCGCGCGCTCGAGAACGTCAAGCCGTCTCTCGAGGTCAAGTCCCGCCGCGTCGGTGGCGCCACCTACCAGGTGCCGATCGAGGTCAAGCCGGGCCGCGCCTCCACCCTCGCGCTCCGCTGGGTCGTGGGTTACTCCCGCGCCCGCCGCGAGAAGACCATGACCGAGCGCCTCATGAACGAGCTGCTGGACGCCTCCAACGGCCTCGGCGCTTCGGTCAAGAAGCGTGAGGACACGCACAAGATGGCCGAGTCCAACAAGGCCTTCGCGCACTACCGCTGGTAGTCGCTACCCCCATCGAGACCGAGAGAAGACTGAGCCATATGGCCACCACTTCGCTTGACCTGGCCAAGGTCCGCAACATTGGGATCATGGCCCACATCGACGCGGGCAAGACGACGACCACCGAGCGCATCCTGTTTTACACCGGTGTGAGCTACAAGATCGGTGAGGTCCACGACGGCGCTGCCACGATGGACTGGATGGAGCAGGAGCAGGAGCGCGGCATCACCATCACGTCCGCCGCGACGACCTGTCACTGGCCGCTCGAGGACGTCGATCACACGATCAACATCATCGACACCCCGGGTCACGTCGACTTCACCGTCGAGGTGGAGCGGTCGCTCCGCGTCCTCGACGGCGCCGTGACCGTCTTCGACGGTGTCGCCGGTGTCGAGCCGCAGTCCGAGACCGTCTGGCGTCAGGCGGACCGCTACGGCGTGCCGCGTATCTGCTTCGTCAACAAGCTCGACCGCACCGGTGCCGAGTTCCACCGCTGCGTCGACATGATCAGCGACCGCCTCGGCGCGACGCCGATCGTGATGCAGCTGCCGATCGGCGCCGAGGCCGACTTCAAGGGTGTCGTCGACCTCGTCACCATGAAGGCGTTCGTCTGGTCCGCCGAGGCGACCAAGGGTGAGATGTACGACATCGTCGACATCCCGGCCACCCACACCGAGGCTGCCGAGGAGTACCGCGGCAAGCTGCTGGAGACCGTCGCCGAGAACGACGAAGAGCTGATGGAGCTGTACCTGGAGGGCCAGGAGCCCACCGTGGAGCAGCTCTACGCGGCGATCCGTCGGATCACCATCGCCTCCGGCAAGTCCGAGGGCGTCACGGTCACCCCCGTGTTCTGCGGTACCGCGTTCAAGAACAAGGGCGTCCAGCCCCTGCTCGACGCGGTTGTGCGCTACCTCCCCTCCCCCCTGGACGTCGAGGCCATCGAGGGCCACGACGTCAAGGACGCGGAGAAGGTCGTCACGCGCAAGCCGTCGGACGACGAGCCGCTGTCGGCGCTGGCGTTCAAGATCATGAGCGACCCGCACCTCGGCAAGCTCACCTTCGTGCGCGTCTACTCCGGCCGTCTGGAGTCCGGCACCGCGGTGCTGAACTCCGTGAAGGGCCGCAAGGAGCGCATCGGCAAGATCTACCGCATGCACGCCAACAAGCGTGAGGAGATCGAGTCGGTGGGCGCGGGCGACATCGTCGCCGTCATGGGCCTGAAGCAGACCACCACCGGTGAGACGCTGGCGGACGAGAAGAACCCGGTCATCCTGGAGTCCATGGACTTCCCGGCGCCGGTCATCGAGGTCGCCATCGAGCCCAAGTCCAAGGGCGACCAGGAGAAGCTGGGTGTCGCCATCCAGCGGCTCGCGGAGGAGGACCCCTCCTTCCAGGTCCACACCAACGAGGAGACCGGCCAGACCGTCATCGGCGGTATGGGCGAGCTTCACCTCGAGGTGCTGGTCGACCGGATGCGCCGCGAGTTCAAGGTCGAGGCCAACGTCGGCAAGCCCCAGGTCGCGTACCGCGAGACGATCCGCAAGGCCGTCGAGCGCGTGGACTACACCCACAAGAAGCAGACCGGTGGTACCGGTCAGTTCGCCAAGGTGCAGATCGCGATCGAGCCGATCGAGGGCGGCGACGCCTCGTACGAGTTCGTGAACAAGGTCACCGGTGGCCGCATCCCCAAGGAGTACATCCCCTCGGTGGACGCGGGTGCGCAGGAGGCCATGCAGTTCGGCATCCTGGCCGGCTACGAGATGACTGGCGTCCGCGTCACGCTCATCGACGGTGGCTACCACGAGGTCGACTCCTCCGAGCTCGCCTTCAAGATCGCCGGTTCGCAGGCCTTCAAGGAGGCCGCGCGCAAGGCCAGCCCCGTACTGCTCGAGCCGATGATGGCCGTAGAGGTCACCACGCCCGAGGACTACATGGGTGACGTCATCGGCGACATCAACTCCCGCCGTGGCCAGATCCAGGCCATGGAGGAGCGGGCCGGCGCCCGGGTCGTCAAGGGCCTGGTGCCGCTCTCGGAGATGTTCGGCTACGTCGGCGACCTCCGCAGCAAGACGTCGGGTCGCGCGAGCTACTCGATGCAGTTCGACTCCTACGCCGAGGTTCCCCGGAACGTCGCCGAGGAGATCATCGCGAAGGCCAAGGGCGAGTAACTCACCCGAGTACACGCTTTAGGCTTGTTCCCGGAGCCTATGGGGGCATTTCCCGCCGAACCGGTGGGAAGTGCCCCTGGCCCCGGCATCCCAGCAAAGATCACCTGGCGCCGATGAGTAAGGCGTACAGAACCACTCCCCAGGAGGACCCCAGTGGCGAAGGCGAAGTTCGAGCGGACTAAGCCGCACGTCAACATCGGCACCATCGGTCACATCGACCACGGTAAGACGACCCTCACGGCCGCCATTACCAAGGTGCTGCACGACAAGTACCCGGACCTGAACGAGGCCTCGGCCTTCGACCAGATCGACAAGGCTCCCGAAGAGCGCCAGCGCGGTATCACCATCTCCATCGCGCACGTCGAGTACCAGACGGAGTCGCGTCACTACGCGCACGTCGACTGCCCGGGTCACGCTGACTACATCAAGAACATGATCACGGGTGCCGCGCAGATGGACGGCGCCATCCTCGTGGTCGCCGCCACCGACGGCCCGATGCCGCAGACCAAGGAGCACGTGCTCCTGGCCCGCCAGGTCGGCGTTCCGTACATCGTCGTCGCCCTGAACAAGGCCGACATGGTGGACGACGAGGAGATCCTGGAGCTCGTCGAGCTCGAGGTCCGTGAGCTCCTCACCGAGTACGAGTTCCCGGGCGACGACGTCCCGGTCGTCAAGGTCTCGGCGCTGAAGGCGCTCGAGGGCGACGCCGAGTGGGGCGAGTCCGTACTCAACCTGATGAACGCCGTCGACGAGGCCATCCCGCAGCCCGAGCGTGACGTCGACAAGCCGTTCCTGATGCCGATCGAGGACGTCTTCACGATCACCGGTCGTGGCACCGTCGTCACCGGTCGTATCGAGCGTGGTGTCCTCAAGGTCAACGAGACCGTCGACATCATCGGCATCAAGACCGAGAAGACCACCACCACGGTCACCGGCATCGAGATGTTCCGCAAGCTGCTCGACGAGGGCCAGGCCGGTGAGAACGTCGGTCTGCTCCTCCGTGGCATCAAGCGCGAGGACGTCGAGCGCGGCCAGGTCATCATCAAGCCGGGCTCGGTCACCCCGCACACGGAGTTCGAGGCGCAGGCGTACATCCTGTCGAAGGACGAGGGTGGCCGTCACACCCCGTTCTTCAACAACTACCGCCCGCAGTTCTACTTCCGTACCACGGACGTGACCGGCGTCGTGACCCTCCCCGAGGGCACCGAGATGGTCATGCCGGGCGACAACACCACCATGACCGTCGAGCTGATCCAGCCCGTCGCCATGGAGGAGGGCCTGAAGTTCGCCATCCGTGAGGGTGGCCGGACCGTGGGCGCCGGCCAGGTCGTCAAGATCACGAAGTAATTTCGCGGTCTGACCTGGTTGCTCCGTAACGAGCACCGCGAGAGGCCCCGCACTGAAAGGTGCGGGGCCTCTTCGTCGTTCCCGGCGCTCCCGGAGGTCTCGGGCCGTCGGCCGCCGTCGGCTACCGCCTCGCTTCGGCCGCCCGTACGGTGCCACCGCCCACCGGGCGCATCACCCACGGCCGGGCCGCCGTGTCCAGCCCGACCGCCGCGACCGTACCGCCCGCCGCCACCAGGACCGGTGAGTCCAGGGAGCCCGGCCGCCGTACGCCGCCGCCGCGTCCCGTCAGCTGTATCCGTCCCCGCAGATCCCGGCCCACCAGGACCGGGGCGCCGCCGACGGAGGCCGCGCCGACCGGGCCGTACCCCTCCATCGCCGGTACGGCCCGCACCGGGGGCGCGATCCGGGTGGCGGTCGCCGCCGCGGAGCCCGTACCCGCCGTCGCGCCGCCGACGGTCACGGCGACCAGCCGTCCCGACGCGGGCCTGCGGTAGTACAGCTCGATCCGGCCGTCCGGCAGCGGTACGGCCGTCACCTCGTCACCGGGCGTCGGCAGCGCGTCGCCGTCCGCGCGGAGGGCCACCGGGCCGCCGACCCGGTCCTGCGACCAGTGGCGTACGCCCTCCCGGGCCGCCGCGAAGAGATGGACCCGGCCCCGGCCGTCGGCGATCGCCGACAGCCCGTCCTGGATCTCCGAGCCGCCGAGGTCGTGCCAGCCGCTCCAGCTCCCGTCGACGGCCCGGACCCGGGTACTGACCCCCTTGGCGGCGTTCCGGACGAAGACATGGACCCGGCCGTCGCCGCCGGTCACAGCCGTGGGGACGCCGATCCGGCGGCTCCGGTCGGCGGTGGGCTCGGGGGCGCCGAGCCCGTCCCAGGCGCGGAACCCGCCGCCCGCCGCCCGCTGCTCCAGCAGCACGATCTCCCGCCGGTTCTCGGCATGCCGGCCGCCGATCGCGGTGAAACGCAGCCCGAACAGCAGCAGCCGCCCGTCGGGCAGAACGGTGTGCCCGAGCGCCGGGGCGAGCGGGCCGCCGCCGAGATCGGCCGGGTCCTGCCAGACACCGCTGCCTGGCGCGGTCTCGTGCCAGCGGACCGCGCGCAGCCCGAGGACCCCGTAGGCGGTGAGCCGCCCGTTCCGGTCGGCCACGGCGACCGGGCGGGGGCCCGGGTAGCGGTGGTGGGTGGAGCGCACCCAGCCCTTCCGGTTCCGCAGCGGCCGGACGCCGCCGACGGCGTAGTCCCCGCAGCCCGACGGATTGCCGCAGTCCCACTCCGGGTCGCCGCCGTAGGGCACCAGATGGGACGCCTTGGTCCGCAGCACCTCGGGCGGCAGGTTCTTCGGCCAGTGCCGGTTGTAGTAGCCGCGGAACGCGGTCGTCACGAACCCCGGCACCGGCTCGCCGCGCCGGGTGGTGTCCCGTACCCACCGGATCATCGCGGCCCAGCTGAAGCAGGCGGCGGCGGTATGGTCGCCGTGGTCCGAGTAGCCGGGCTGTTCGGAGTCCTTGCGCCGGGTCCGCTCGTCGCTGTGCTGGATGTCGGGGTCCGGGTCGAGGGTCTGCACCACGGTCGGCCGGTACCGCTCCAGCAGCCCCACGAGGACGTCGATCAGCCCGTCATAGGTGTACGGGGAGCTGTGCCGCAGCGGCGAGTCCTTCGCCACCACGGTCTGTACGCCGATCCCGCCCCGGTCCTTCCAGAGCCCGGGCAGCGCGTTGCGGCGGCGCCGGGTGTGCATCGGGAGATTGAGGAAGATCAGCTCGACCCGGCGCCCGGCGTGGGACAGGGTGTCGATCTCGGCCCGCCGGTCGCCGCTGAGCGTGAGGACGTCCCGGTGCCACGGGGTGAACTTGTCGAGGCCGAGCAGGGTGGCGTACGCCTGCCGCAGCCCCTGGTGCCGGGCGGAGGAGTAGCCGGGCCGGTCGGCGACGGGCTCCTCCTCCGAACCCGGTACGACATTGATCCCGTTGTGCTCGCCCGCGGTGACATAGACGCAGACCAGCGGGGTACCGGCGGCCAGGGACCGCTGGGTGTCGGGGTTCATGAAGTACAGATCGTCGTCCGGGTGGGCCAGGATCTGCATCAGCAGCGCCCGCCGGGTCCCCGCTATCGGCATTCCGGGCGCGGGATCGGCCGTCGGTACGGAATCGGGGCTCGCCGGCACGGTACAGGCGGCGGCCCCCGCCCCCAACCCGGCCAGCGCCGTCAACGCGCCGACCACCGTACGCCGACGCGGCCGCCGGGCCGGGACAGGGGTAGGTGGCATATGCATGCGTCTTGGCTCCGTCCGCTCCCGGCAGCGGGCGGGCTGCCCCCGTGGGCGTACTCGTGACTTCGATCAGGGATGGGCGGAAGAGGCTGGTCGGACCGGTCCCGCGATCATCTAGACGGATTATCGTGCGACGAGGTTGCCCTACCGCCCCCCTTTCCGGCGACCCGGGTGACCCGGAGGTGTGAGCCCCGGACACGAGAACGCCACGCCGGTCCGCGACCGGCGTGGCGTTCTCGTCTTCGGCGGGGCGCTCAGCCCCGGGCCTCGTCGCCCCCCTCGATGAACAACTCCTCGGCACTGTCGACGGTGAGTACTCGGTCCCACCAGCGGTCGAGCACATCGAGGTCGGTGCAGTCGGCGATCCGGGCGCGGTGGTCGTCGGTGGTGGGGATGTCGCGCTTCTCCAGGACGCTGAGAATCAGCCGGGAACGCTCTGCGGCCTGCCCTGCGGCGCGCCCCTCGGCGAGGCCCTTTTCCTGCCCTTCGGCGACGCCCTTGAGGAACGACCGCTCAATCATGGTGCCGCGGCCGGGGAAGTACGTGCCTACTGCCATCAGGTTCCTCCAGTGTGCTCCGGCCGGGACCGCGGCGTTCAGCCCTGGGGGTCGTCGTGCTCGTCGGTGAACAGTTCCTCGGCGCTGTCGACGGTGAGTACTCGGTCCCACCAGCGGTCGAGCACATCGAGGTCGGTGCAGTCGGCGATCCGGGCGCGGTGGTCGTCGGTGGTGGGGATGTCGCGCTTCTCCAGGACGCTGAGAATCAGCCGGGAACGCTCTGCGGCCTGCCCTGCGGCGCGCCCCTCGGCGAGGCCCTTCTCGCGTCCTGCGGCGAGGCCCTTTTCCTGCCCTTCGGCGACGCCCTTGAGGAACGATCGCTCGATCATGGTGCCTCGGCCGGGGAAGTACGTGCCTACTGCCATCAGGTTCCTCCAGTGTGCTCCGGCCGGGGTGTCGCCCAGGCCGATTTCCAGCAGTTCGGTGAAGTAGTCGCCCGACTCGCCGTCCTTGGCGGCGGATCCGAGCGCGGAGGCCAGCGCCTCCAGTATGGCGTCGACCTCCGGATGGGTGGTGTGTGTCAGGGCGGAAAGGCTGGCCAGTGCGAGGTTCTTCCGGGCCTCGCGGGGGCTGGTGATCACCGGCAGGTTCTCCGGCCCCACGACCATCGGGTGGGTGCTGAGGGCGGTCCAGCCCTCGACTCCCGTGGTGAACGGCCCCGCCGCCCATTTCGCGGTGGCCCGGTCGTGGCAGACGACCAGCAGCAGGGCCGGGATCCCGTACTTCGCCTTCAGGTAGGCGAGGTAGTACGTCCAGCTGGCGGCCTTCTCCGGATCGCGCCGCCGCTGTGCCTCCACGGCCAGCAGAAACCGCTCGCCGTCCGACGACTCGACCCGCAGCAGACTGTCGACCCGGCGCTCCAGCGGCCGGATCTCGGTGACATCGCCCGTGAGTACCTCGATGGAGGTCTTCGCGGGCAAAGGGACGCCCAGGACCCGGAAGACCGGGCTGAGCAACTCGGGCCGGTCCTGGAAGATCCGGTGCGCGGCCTCGTGTGGGGAAGTGACCATGGCATAGACGCTAGGCACATCGATCGCATGAAGATACGTAATTCAGTATATTCATGCGAACGAGTGATCGGTGTTCGGAAGGTTGACGACGGCCTTCGAAATCGACGTACCTCTAGCATGGAGGCGGATCTCCGGCCGCTTGCCCGGACCGCAGTCAAAGGGAGCGAGTGCCATGACCCTGGCCCCAGATCAGATAGAGCGCGATGTCTTCCAGTACCAGCGGATGCGGGATGTAGCCGAGCGTCTTCAGGACAGCGTGCCGGGCAAGCTCGAGATCACGTTGGAAGGGATTGTGCACGACATGATGTCTCCCGGGGGGCCGCACGAGCTGACCGCCGCGCGGGTCAGTCGGCGGCTGGAGAAGGTGATGCCGGAGGGGCTGCTGGCCCATACCGGGACGCCGGATGTCGAGGACATCGCCCGGGGGGTGCTGCGGCATCCGGACGTGATGGTGATCTCCGAGAAGGATATGGAGGTCGAGGGGCCTTTCGACCCCCGGTCGCTGGTGGCGGCGATCGAGGTCGTGTCCAGGTCCAATCCGGACAACGACTGGGTGGGCAAGATCCGGGACTATCCCCTGCTGGGGATCCCCCTCTATGTGATCTTCGATCCCCGGACGGGGGAGGGCGCGGTGTTCTCCGAGATCCATCCCACGGCGAGCGGTCCCCGCTACGCCAGCCGGAAGGACTTCGTCTACGGGGAGGACGTCACCATCGGCGAGTGGACGATCTCCACGGAGAACCTGCCCCGCTACTCCTGACCGAGTGGCCCGGGAAGCTCCCGGCGCAGGGTCAGCGTCACGCCCGGGAGGCCGGCCGTCCAGCCCGCCGTGGTGGTGGTGAAGCGGGTGGGCGACGGGGGTGTCGGGCCGAGGCCGATCGTGAAGTGGAGCGGGGGCGTGCCGAGCGGGTGCGGCCAGCCTTGGACGTCCGGGAGGCCCGACTCCTCCAGGAGGGCGATCAGGGCGCGGATCCGGCCGCGGACCCGGCCCAGAAGGGCGGGGTCCGGGGCCGGGACGGAGATCACGGCCCAGGCGGTGTGGCGGTCCGGCAGCGGGGGCGGGGCCGTGAGGGCGGGCCAGGGGTCGGTGCCGGGGGGTGTCGTCTCCAGGAGGTGCCAGGCGTCGTACAGCTCGCGGGCCAGGGCCGTCCGGGCGCCGGTGCCCATCGTGGCCGTCAGGGAGCGGGCCGGTGCTGTGGGGGTGGTCAGCCGTACGGGGTCGCGGGCGTCGGCGTCCCAGTCGCGGGCCGCCCAGGTCGCGAAGAAGTGCCGGAGGGGTTCGTCGCCGCCCGCCGCGAGGAGCGCCGGGTCCGCGTCTCGTACGGTACGGGCCGCGAGCACGGCCCAGCCCAGGCCGGGCAGTCCGCCGAAGGGCGCCGAGTCCAGGCCCTTCGCCCGGGCCCAGGCTTTCACCGCGCGGGCGAGGGCGGTGAAGTCGTCGCGGCGGGCCGCGCCCGCCGATTGGAGGACCGCGTCGCCGTCGCTGACGGCGCTCAGCGCGATCGCCGCCGCCTCACCCAGTTCGGTACGGCGCTCCACGGCCCGCCCCGGGGGTATGTCGCCGGTGCCCGCCACGACCAGGTCGACATCGAGCCCGCCGGTACTGAACCGCAGCCCGTCCGACCGCGCCCCGGTGACCACCCGGGGCCGTCCCGCGTCGGGGACCGCCCGCCGGATCCGTTCGCGGACGTCCTCGATCGCGGGCGTGCCCGGCAGCGCGGCGACCAGGTCGAGATCGGCGCCCGGCAGTTCGCACTCCGTCCGGCGGGAGCCCACCAGATGGACGAAGCCCTCGGGGAACGCGTCGGCGATCCGGCGCAGTGTGTCGGCGGCCCGGGCCGCGCCCGTGTGGTCGGCGGTGGGGCGGGGGACCGTGGGGCGCGGGGCGAGTTCGGCGAGGACGCCGTAGTGGTCGGAGGCGTACAGGCCGGTGCGGTCCGGCACCGTACCGACCAGCCGGGCCCGGGCCGCCAGGTACCGGCCGCGCAGGAACACCCGGTCGATCCGGCCCGCCCGGCCGGTGAGGGAACTGATGGCCGCCAGCGGGTTGACCCGGGGGTCGAAGGTCGGCGCGTCGGGGTCGTCGGGCACGGTCTCGGCCCCGTCGTCCGTCCAGGCGTCGTCCAGGCCGAGGGTTTCGCCGGGCAGCCGGGTGGCGTCGTTCATATCGCCCATCAGCACCAGGTCGCCTTCGGCTCCGGCGAGGCCCCGGCGCAGGGTGGCGAGCTGGGCCCGCCGCAGCGCCGGGCCGTCGGCGGTGTGGTCGCTGGTCAGATGGGTGGTGGCGACGGTCAGCGGCCCGCCGGCGGTTTCCACGACGACCGCGAGTACCGCCTTGTGGGGGCCGAGGACGTGCAGTCCGGCCTCCCGGACCGGCAGCCGGGACATGATCAGCAGCCCGTACTCCCCGGCCGCCCGCCGCCCCGGGACCAGCGACCAGCCGCCGTCCCGGACCCACTCCGCGTCCCGCAGCAGGTCGTACAGCGGTGGCTCCACCTCCTGGAGCGCGATCACCTCCGCGTCGGCGGCGCGCAGCGCGGCCAGCAGCAGTGGGCGGCGGCGGGCGGTCTCGACGCGCTCGGCGTCGTACCGGTCCCACAGCGTGTTCCAGGTCAGCACCCGGGGCGTCCGGCTCGCCGCCCGCCCGGGGTCCGCCCCTACGGCCCCGATCGCCACCGGCTCGAAGAACGGCGGGGCCAGCAGTCTCGGCGCCCGGGCCCGGCCGGCGTCCGAGGTGTCGAGCCGGTCGGTACCGGTCTCCCGGTCCCAGAGCCGTTCCCCGTCGGCCTCGAAGAAGATCACCCGGTGCCAGGGGACGTCTCCGCCGGGCGCGAACGAGGGCAGCGGGATCCGTTTCGGTGCGGCGCCGCCCCGCTGGGCGACGCCGATGACGAACCGGCCCGGGTCGAAGCGGGCGTCCCACCGCACCCGGTGGTAGATCTGCTCACTCGTCCGCATGTCCGCCGCTCTCCGTCCGGTCCCCGCCAGTGTTGTCGCCGTCCTCGACGGTGCCGTCGGCGCCGATGTACCAGGTCCGGTGCGCCTCACCCGGGTACGGGGGCGTGTAGCGGCGGAGCTGGCGGTCGAGTACGGCGGCCGGTACGGGATGTTCCCGTACCCGGTTGCGGCGGACCAGTTCCGCCGGGTCGACCACCGTCACGGCCTGGGTGACCAGCGCGTTCCGGCGGGCGGCGACCGCCAGGACCCGGGCCCGCTGGTGCCGGTCGATACCGGTGGCGTCCCAGACCGTGGTCCCGCCGTCCGCGAGGGCCGCGTCCAGCCGGGCGACGGCGCGCCGCAGTACGTCGTCGTCGGCCCGCTGGTCCGTCCGGTCCCCGGCTTCCTCGCGCAGCGCGTCGAGGGAGATGCACCGGTCGGCCCGGACACCCGCCGCGAACCGGCTCTTGCCGCTGCCGGACGGTCCGACGAGCTGGATCAGCCGGGGGAAGGCCCCGTCGCGCCACCGCCAGGTCGCCGCGACGGCCTCCCGCGCCCCGCCGACCGTGCCCCGGGCGTACGCCTCCCTGGCCTCGGCCCGGCAGCGGTCGGCCGGATCGGGGGCGAGGCCGCCGAAGGACCACGATTCCCAGGGCGCGGGGTGCTCGAAGAGCCCGGCGTCGGCCGCCCAGAGCGCCGACCACTCGGTCAGCTCCCGGGCCTCGGGGGTCGGGGCGAGTACGTGGGCCACGGTGTGCAGGATCCGAGGGTCGGCGGCGTAGGCGAGCCGGACGAGACCGGCCCGCCGTTCCTCGTCGGGGAACGGCCGGTACAGCTTGGGCCGCAGCCTGACCAGGTCGGCGACCCGGCGGGCGGTCCGCACCCCGACGAGGGGCGCGAGCCGCCCGGCGAGCGGGCCGCGTTTCCCGGCCGCCAGCAGCAGGCCGAGGGCGGCGGTCAGCCGCTCGTCGCCGAGGAGGTCGAGACCGGCGAGGGCTTCCGGCAGATCGAGCCGGGTGCCGGTGGTGAGGGGGACGTACGTGTCGGGGAGGTATGTGCCGGGGGCGTCCGGGCCGCCCCGACCCGGGCCGGTCGGCCGCGCGCCGGGGGAGGGGCCGTACGTGCCGGTCGGCGGCGCCCCGGGGCCCGTGTCCCGCCCCGCCGTCCGCGCCGGGGCGAGTACCGGGGCGATTGCCGTGCCCAGTTCACCGGCGGTCACCGGCGCGCCCGCCCGGACGTCCCACAGCACGGCCCCCGGGCCCCGGCGGTTCTCGACGACGGCGGAGTGCATCCAGTGCCGGTCGGTAGTGACATGCCGGGGCCTGACCCATTTGGCGACCCGGTCGCCGAACTCGCCGTAGCCGAACCCGGCCGTGGTCCTGACAACGTATCCCTCCTGCCGGGCCGGGTCGATCCGGAGCGCCCGCAGGGCCCTCTCGTCGTAGTCGCCGCGCCACAGCACCCTCGGTACGGGGATGCCGAGACCGCGCAGGAAAGCGGTCGTACGGTCCCAGCCGAGGCAGTGGTTCCGGTCGTCCCAGACGGAGAAGCCGTAGAAGTAGGCGTCGAGGTCGTCGTAGCCGAGGGAGTGCCGGGCGAGCAGGTTCTCGCCGCAGATCCGCCAGCCGGGCGGGATCGCCCGGCCGGTCACGGCCTGGAGCGCCTTGACCCGGGTCCGGGACGGATGGTGGCCGGAGTCGCGTGAGCGGGCGTGCAGACCGTCCCGGTAGAGGGTGGTGTTCTCGCCGTCGAGCTTCTCGGTGACGACGATCTCGCGCCCGGCGAAGGAGCCCGCCCCGGCCCGGGTGATCCGCAGATCGTCCGGGCTCGCCCCGGGGGACCAGGGCAGATGGGGCGTACGGGGGTACTGGATACGCATCCGTCCCTCCCCCTCCCGATTCTTCGGTTCCTCGGTTCCCGGCTTCCGTGCGGCATGCGCCCACGCGGCCGACGCACACAGGTCCGCGAGTCGCCCACTGTAGGAACGGCCGGGGGAGGGTTCGAATGAATTTGCCGCCGGACGGTTCCGCCGGCCGCGTCGCGGGCCGGTTCCGCCGTACGGTGCCGCGGTACGGCTCCGGGCCCGGGGAGCCCTCGCGCGCCGGCCGGACCGGACGGCCCCCCGTCCCTCGGAGGCGGTGATTCCGCAGGTTGGCGCGGGGGTCGGCCGGGCGCTGTCCCGGTGGTGGTACCGGGGCCGGGCCCGGTGAACCTTCCCGGCCCGCCGGGTGTGCCGGAGTTTGACAGCGGGGGTGCTGCGGGTACCCTCTTCCGCCCGATTGGCCAGGTCCCGGCCCTGTATGGCAGACTAGTCGGGTTGCTCGGTTGAGTGCCGATGCTGCGCGCCTCCCGCCGGGAGGACCGGAAGCGAGTCCCACAGTACTCGTCGCCCCAACTGCCCAAGGCCGCAAGGTCCGCGGGCAGCGCTGGAGCGGACGTACGGGAATCTTCCGGGAAGTGTCAGCGGGGTACCGACCAGGCATCCGGTGGGTGGTTCTCCCCCGGCACGCGGGCTCGGCCCGCACCCCCTTGGTTGGGATGTCCCCTGGGACATCTGCGTAGAGGGAGTGCGACACGCCCGACCGCGTGGGTCGGAGGGAATCGCGGTACCCGCCGGGTTCCGGAGCGTACGAAGAGACAGGACTACTGAGTAGCCATGGCGGGACAGAAGATCCGCATCCGGCTCAAGGCCTACGACCACGAGGTCATCGATTCCTCGGCGAAGAAGATCGTCGAGACGGTGACGCGTACTGGTGCGTCGGTCGCGGGCCCGGTGCCGCTGCCCACTGAGAAGAACGTGTACTGCGTCATCAAGTCGCCGCACAAGTACAAGGACTCGCGCGAGCACTTCGAGATGCGTACGCACAAGCGCCTGATCGACATCCTCGACCCGACGCCCAAGACCGTTGACTCGCTGATGCGCCTGGACCTTCCGGCCGGCGTTGACATCGAGATCAAGCTCTGAGAGGCGCGGAAGAGATGGCAAAGCAGATCAAGGGCGTCCTGGGCGAGAAGCTCGGCATGACCCAGGTCTGGGACGACAACAACCGTGTCGTCCCGGTGACCGTCGTCAAGGCCGGGCCCTGTGTCGTTACCCAGGTCCGTACCAATGACCGCGACGGCTACGAGTCGGTTCAGATCGCCTTCGGCGAGATCGACCCGCGCAAGGTGAACAAGCCCCTCAAGGGCCACTTCGCCCAGGCCGATGTGACCCCGCGCCGCCACCTGGTGGAGCTCCGTACCTCCGACGCCAGCGAGTACACGCTCGGCCAGGAGATCACGGCCGAGGTGTTCGAGTCCGGCGTCAAGGTCGACGTCACGGGCAAGAGCAAGGGCAAGGGCTTCGCCGGTGTCATGAAGCGTCACAACTTCAAGGGCCTCGGCGCCGGTCACGGTACCCAGCGCAAGCACCGCTCGCCCGGTTCCATCGGTGGCTGCGCCACCCCGGGCCGTGTGTTCAAGGGCCTCCGCATGGCGGGCCGTATGGGCAACGAGCGGGTCACCACCCAGAACCTGACCGTTCACGCCGTTGACGCGGAGAAGGGCCTGCTGCTCATCAAGGGCGCGGTTCCTGGTCCGAACGGCGGCCTCGTCCTGGTCCGCACCGCGGCCAAGGGGGCCTAAGGGACTATGAGCACCATTGACATTCTGTCGCCCGCGGGCGACAAGACCGGGACCGTCGAGCTCCCGGCCGAGATCTTCGACGCCAAGGTCAGCGTTCCGCTGATCCACCAGGTCGTCGTCGCGCAGCTGGCCGCCGCCCGTCAGGGCACGCACAAGGTCAAGACGCGTGGCGAGGTCCGCGGTGGTGGTAAGAAGCCGTACCGCCAGAAGGGCACCGGCCGCGCCCGTCAGGGTTCGACCCGCGCCCCGCAGTTCGCCGGCGGTGGCGTCGTCCACGGCCCCGTGCCGCGTGACTACTCCCAGCGGACCCCCAAGAAGATGAAGGCCGCCGCCCTGCGCGGTGCCCTCTCGGACCGGGCCCGCCACTCCCGTATCCACGTCGTCTCCGGCGTGATCGAGGGCGAGGTCTCCACCAAGGCCGCCAAGACGCTGTTCGGCAAGATCTCGGAGCGCAAGAACCTGCTCCTGATCGCCGAGCGCTCCGACGAGGCCGCGTGGCTGTCCGCCCGCAACCTGCCCCAGGTGCACATCCTGGAGCCGGGCCAGCTGAACACGTACGACGTGCTCGTCTCCGACGACGTGGTCTTCACCAAGGCCGCTTTCGAGTCCTTCGTGTCCGGGCCCGCCAAGGCCGTCGAGACCGAAGGGAGCGACGCCTGATGTCCGAGAACAGCACGGCTGTCGTCACCAGCAAGACCTACTCGGACCCGCGTGACATCCTCGTCAAGCCGGTCGTTTCCGAGAAGAGCTACGCGCTGCTGGACGAGAACAAGTACACGTTCGTCGTCGACCCGCGCGCCAACAAGACCCAGATCCGCCAGGCCGTCGAGGCGGTCTTCGCGGTCAAGGTCACCGGGGTCAACACGATCAACCGGCAGGGCAAGCGCAAGCGCACCCGCACCGGTTTCGGCAAGCGCGCCAACACCAAGCGCGCCATCGTGACCCTCGCCGAGGGCGACCGCATCGACATCTTCGGCGGCCCCACCTCCTGACGGAGGTAGGGACGTCTAGATAGTCCGGATTCTTCCGAGGACTGAGAGACAATGGGTATCCGCAAGTACAAGCCGACGACCCCGGGCCGTCGTGGCTCCAGCGTCGCCGACTTCGTCGAGATCACGCGGTCCACGCCGGAGAAGTCGCTGGTCCGCCCCCTGCACAGCAAGGGCGGCCGTAACAACACCGGTCGTGTGACCGTCCGCCACCAGGGCGGTGGCCACAAGCGCGCCTACCGTGTGATCGACTTCCGTCGTCACGACAAGGACGGCGTGCCGGCGAAGGTCGCGCACATCGAGTACGACCCCAACCGCACCGCGCGCATCGCGCTGCTCCACTACGCGGACGGCGAGAAGCGCTACATCATCGCCCCCCGTGGCCTGAGCCAGGGCGACCGGATCGAGAACGGTCCCGGCGCCGACATCAAGCCCGGCAACAACCTGGCGCTGCGCAACATCCCGGTCGGTACGACCATCCACGCCATCGAGCTGCGGCCCGGCGGCGGCGCGAAGTTCGCCCGCTCCGCGGGTGCCTCCGTGCAGCTGCTGGCGAAGGAGGGCCCGATGGCCCACCTGCGCATGCCGTCCGGTGAGATCCGCCTGGTCGACGTCCGCTGCCGCGCCACCATCGGCGAGGTCGGCAACGCCGAGCAGTCGAACATCAACTGGGGCAAGGCCGGCCGACTGCGCTGGAAGGGCGTCCGCCCGACCGTTCGCGGTGTCGCGATGAACCCGGTTGACCACCCGCACGGTGGTGGTGAGGGCAAGACCTCCGGTGGTCGCCACCCGGTCAGCCCGTGGGGTCAGAAGGAGGGTCGTACTCGTTCTCCCAAGAAGGCGAGCAACAAGTACATCGTCCGCCGCCGCAAGACGAACAAGAAGCGCTAGGAGCGGGTTTAGATGCCGCGCAGTCTCAAGAAGGGGCCCTTCGTCGACGACCACCTGATCAAGAAGGTGGACGTCCAGAACGAAGCAGGCACCAAGAACGTCATCAAGACCTGGTCCCGTCGCTCGATGATCGTCCCGGCCATGCTGGGCCACACGATCGCGGTGCACAACGGCAAGACCCACATCCCGGTGTTCGTCACCGAGTCGATGGTCGGCCACAAGCTCGGCGAGTTCTCGCCGACGCGCACCTTCCGCGGCCACGTCAAGGACGACCGGAAGTCGAAGCGCCGCTAACGCGGGGTGTGAACGACTATGACGAACGTGTCAGACACTGAAGGGACAACCATGGAAGCCAGGGCCCAGGCGCGGTACATCCGCGTCACGCCCATGAAGGCCCGCCGCGTGGTGGACCTCATCCGTGGCATGGACGCCACGGAGGCTCAGGCGGTCCTGCGTTTCGCCCCGCAGGCCGCGAGCGAGCCCGTCGGCAAGGTGCTGGACAGCGCCATCGCCAACGCGGCGCACAACTACGACCACCCGGACGCCGCCACGCTGTTCATCAGCGAGGCGTACGTGGACGAGGGCCCGACCCTGAAGCGGTTCCGTCCGCGTGCCCAGGGCCGTGCCTACCGGATCCGTAAGCGGACCAGCCACATCACCGTGGTCGTCAGCAGCAAGGAAGGAACCCGGTAATGGGCCAGAAGGTTAACCCGCACGGGTTCCGGCTCGGCATCACCACGGACTTCAAGTCCCGCTGGTACGCCGACAAGCTGTACAAGGACTACGTCAAGGAAGACGTCGCCATCCGCCGGATGATGACGTCCGGCATGGAGCGCGCCGGCATCTCCAAGGTCGAGATCGAGCGCACCCGTGACCGCGTGCGGGTGGACATCCACACCGCGCGTCCCGGCATCGTCATCGGCCGCCGCGGCGCCGAGGCCGACCGCATCCGCGGCGACCTCGAGAAGCTCACCGGCAAGCAGGTCCAGCTGAACATCCTCGAGGTCAAGAACCCCGAGGTGGACGCTCAGCTGGTGGCCCAGGCCGTGGCCGAGCAGCTGTCCTCCCGCGTCTCCTTCCGCCGCGCCATGCGTAAGAGCATGCAGTCGGCGATGAAGGCGGGCGCCAAGGGCATCAAGATCCAGTGCGGTGGCCGCCTCGGCGGCGCCGAGATGTCCCGCTCGGAGTTCTACCGCGAGGGCCGTGTGCCCCTGCACACGCTCCGCGCGAACGTCGAGTACGGCTTCTTCGAGGCCAAGACCACCTTCGGCCGTATCGGCGTGAAGGTCTGGATCTACAAGGGCGACGTCAAGAACATCGCCGAGGTCCGCGCCGAGAACGCCGCCGCCCGCGCCGGCAACCGCCCGGCCCGTGGTGGTTCCGACCGCCCGGCCGGCCGTGGTGGCCGCGGTGGCGAGCGTGGCGGTCGCGGCCGCAAGCCGCAGCAGAGTGCCGCTGCCGAGGCCCCCAAGGCCGAGGCCGCCGCCGCTGCTCCGGCTGCTGAGAGCACCGGAACGGAGGCCTGACCGCCATGCTGATCCCCCGTAGGGTCAAGCACCGCAAGCAGCACCACCCGAAGCGCAGCGGTATGTCCAAGGGTGGTACGACGGTTGCGTTCGGCGAGTACGGCATCCAGGCCCTCACGCCGGCTTACGTGACCAACCGCCAGATCGAGGCGGCTCGTATCGCGATGACCCGCCACATCAAGCGTGGCGGCAAGGTCTGGATCAACATCTACCCGGACCGCCCGCTCACCAAGAAGCCCGCCGAGACCCGCATGGGTTCCGGTAAGGGTTCCCCCGAGTGGTGGATCGCGAACGTCAAGCCCGGTCGGGTGATGTTCGAGCTGTCCTACCCGAACGAGAAGATTGCTCGTGAGGCGCTCACCCGCGCTGCTCACAAGCTTCCGATGAAGTGCCGCATCGTTCGGCGCGAGGCAGGTGAGGCGTGATGTCGGCCGGAACCAAGGCGTCCGAGCTGCGCGAGCTGGGCAACGAGGAGCTGGTGAACAAGCTCCGCGAGGCCAAGGAAGAGCTGTTCAACCTCCGCTTCCAGGCGGCGACCGGACAGCTCGAGAACCACGGTCGGCTGAAGGCCGTCCGTAAGGACATCGCGCGGATCTACACCCTGATGCGCGAGCGCGAGCTGGGCATCGAAACGGTGGAGAACGCCTGATGAGCGAGAACAACGTGACTGAGAACGAGCGCAACGCACGGAAGACCCGCGAGGGCCTGGTCGTCAGCGACAAGATGGACAAGACCGTCGTCGTCGCTGTCGAGGACCGCGTCAAGCACGCTCTGTACGGCAAGGTCATCCGCCGTACGAACAAGCTCAAGGCCCACGACGAGCAGAACGCCGCCGGCGTCGGCGACCGTGTCCTCCTGATGGAGACCCGGAAGCTGTCCGCCACCAAGCACTGGCGCGTCGTCGAGATCCTCGAGAAGGCCAAGTAATCGCCCGAGGGCTTTCCCTCGGGTCAGTTCCGCCAGGCTCCGGGGGCCGCTTTCCGAAGCGGCCCCCGGGGAACCGGCAGACAAACAGGAGATAAGACGTGATCCAGCAGGAGTCGCGGCTGCGTGTCGCCGACAACACTGGTGCCAAGGAGATCCTTTGCATCCGTGTTCTCGGTGGTTCCGGCCGCCGCTACGCGGGCATCGGTGACGTCATCGTCGCCACCGTCAAGGACGCGATCCCCGGTGGCAACGTGAAGAAGGGTGACGTCGTCAAGGCGGTCATCGTTCGCACCGTCAAGGAGCGCCGCCGCCAGGACGGCTCGTACATCCGCTTCGACGAGAACGCCGCCGTCATTCTGAAGAACGACGGCGACCCTCGCGGCACCCGTATCTTCGGCCCCGTCGGCCGTGAGCTGCGCGAGAAGAAGTTCATGAAGATCATCTCGCTCGCGCCGGAGGTGCTGTAAGCATGAAGATCAAGAAGGGCGACCTGGTCCAGGTCATCACCGGTAAGGACAAGGGCAAGCAGGGCAAGGTCATCGCGGCCTTCCCCCGCGAGGACCGTGTTCTGGTCGAGGGTGTCAACCGGGTCAAGAAGCACACCAAGGCGAACCAGCCGGGCCGCGCCTCGCAGGCCGGCGGGATCGTCACGACCGAGGCCCCCATCCACGTGAGCAACGTTCAGCTCGTCGTGGAGAAGGACGGCAAGAAGGTCGTGACCCGCGTCGGTTACCGCTTCGACGACGAGGGCAACAAGATCCGCGTTGCCAAGCGGACGGGTGAGGACATCTGATGGCTACCACCACCACTCCGCGTCTCAAGACGAAGTACCGCGAGGAAATCAAGGGCAAGCTGCTCGAGGAGTTCTCGTACGAGAACGTCATGCAGGTTCCCGGCCTCGTGAAGATCGTGGTCAACATGGGTGTGGGCGACGCCGCCCGCGACTCCAAGCTGATCGAGGGCGCCGTCAAGGACCTCACCACGATCACCGGCCAGAAGCCGGCCGTGACCAAGGCCCGTAAGTCCATCGCGCAGTTCAAGCTGCGCGAGGGCCAGCCGATCGGTGCCCACGTCACCCTCCGTGGTGACCGTATGTGGGAGTTCCTGGACCGCACCCTGTCGCTGGCGCTTCCGCGTATCCGCGACTTCCGCGGCCTGTCGCCGAAGCAGTTCGACGGCCGGGGCAACTACACCTTCGGTCTCACGGAGCAGGTCATGTTCCACGAGATCGACCAGGACAAGATCGACCGCGTCCGGGGTATGGACATCACCGTGGTCACCACGGCGACCAACGACGACGAGGGCCGTGCCCTCCTTCGTCACCTCGGCTTCCCCTTCAAGGAGGCGTGAGCGAGATGGCGAAGAAGGCTCTCATTGCCAAGGCCGCCCGCAAGCCCAAGTTCGGTGTGCGCGCGTACACCCGCTGCCAGCGCTGTGGCCGTCCGCACTCCGTGTACCGCAAGTTCGGCCTCTGCCGCGTGTGCCTTCGTGAGATGGCTCACCGTGGCGAGCTGCCGGGCGTGACCAAGAGCTCCTGGTAGTTCCCGCTTTTCGGGAATGACCGGAGTCTCTCGGTAAGCAAAGGGTTGGTGGGAGCCCGGCCCTCCATGGCTTAGGCTTGGAGGGTTGGGCGCCCGCCGCCCGTACGACTTACTACGCCGTAGGTCCCCGCGCCGCACCCGTCCCGCCCCAGTGTGGGGAGAGGGATGGCGCATACAGGAAACCCCGGCGAGAGAGGCCGAAGGCCAATTCATGACCATGACTGATCCCATCGCAGACATGCTGACGCGTCTGCGGAATGCGAACTCGGCGTACCACGACTCCGTGACGATGCCGCACAGCAAGATCAAGTCGCACATCGCGGAGATCCTCCAGCAGGAGGGCTTCATCACGGGCTGGAAGGTCGAGGACGCCGAGGTCGGCAAGAACCTCGTCCTGGAGCTCAAGTTCGGCCCGAACCGTGAGCGCTCCATCGCGGGCATCAAGCGGATCTCGAAGCCGGGTCTCCGGGTGTACGCGAAGTCCACCAACCTGCCCAAGGTTCTCGGTGGCCTCGGCGTGGCGATCATCTCCACGTCGCACGGTCTCCTGACCGGCCAGCAGGCGCAGAAGAAGGGCGTGGGTGGGGAAGTCCTCGCCTACGTCTGGTAGTTCGGGAACGGAGGAAAAGCAATGTCGCGTATCGGCAAGCTCCCCATCCAGGTTCCCGCCGGTGTGGACGTCACCATCGAGGGCCGCACGGTCGCGGTGAAGGGTCCCAAGGGCACCCTCACGCACACCGTCGCGGCGCCCATCGAGATCGCTAAGGGCGAGGACGGCGTTCTGTCCGTCACCCGCCCCAACGACGAGCGTCAGAACAAGGCCCTGCACGGCCTGTCCCGCACGCTGGTGGCGAACATGATCACCGGTGTGACCCAGGGATACACCAAGGCGCTCGAGATCAGCGGTGTCGGTTACCGCGTGGCCGCGAAGGGCTCCAACCTGGAGTTCCAGCTCGGCTACAGCCACCCGATCCTGGTGGAGGCCCCCGAGGGGATCTCCTTCAAGGTCGAGTCGCCGACCAAGTTCTCGGTCGAGGGCATCGACAAGCAGAAGGTCGGCGAGGTCGCCGCTAACATCCGCAAGCTGCGCAAGCCCGACCCGTACAAGGCCAAGGGCGTCAAGTACGCGGGCGAGGTCATCCGCCGCAAGGTCGGAAAGGCGGGTAAGTAAGCCATGGCATACGGTGTGAAGATCGCCAAGGGTGACGCGTACAAGCGCGCTGCCATCAAGCGGCGCCACATCCGCGTCCGCAAGCGCATCTCCGGCACGCCGGAGCGGCCGCGCCTGGTCGTGACGCGTTCCAACCGCCACATCGTGGCGCAGGTCATCGACGACCTCGCGGGGCACACCCTCGCGTCGGCGTCGACCCTGGACACCTCGATCCGCGGTGGCGAGGGCGACAAGAGCGCCCAGGCCAAGCAGGTCGGCGCCCTGGTCGCCGAGCGCGCCAAGGCCGCCGGTGTCGAGGCCGTCGTGTTCGACCGCGGTGGCAACCAGTACGCCGGGCGGATTGCCGCTCTGGCCGACGCCGCCCGCGAAGCCGGGCTGAAGTTCTGAGCCCCGGTTCCGGAGCTAGCGGACGTAACAGAGAGAGGTAATTCCAATGGCTGGACCCCAGCGCCGCGGCAGCGGTGCCGGTGGCGGCGAGCGGCGGGACCGGAAGGGTCGCGACGGTGGCGCCGCCGCCGCCGAGAAGACCGCGTACGTCGAGCGTGTCGTCGCGATCAACCGTGTCGCCAAGGTCGTGAAGGGTGGTCGTCGCTTCAGCTTCACCGCGCTGGTCGTGGTGGGCGATGGTGACGGCACCGTCGGTGTCGGTTACGGCAAGGCCAAGGAGGTGCCGGCCGCCATCGCCAAGGGTGTTGAGGAGGCCAAGAAGCACTTCTTCAAGGTCCCCCGTATCCAGGGCACCATCCCGCACCCCATCCAGGGCGAGAAGGCCGCGGGCGTCGTCCTGCTGAAGCCTGCTTCCCCCGGTACCGGTGTTATCGCCGGTGGCCCGGTGCGCGCCGTTCTGGAGTGCGCCGGCGTTCACGACATCCTGTCGAAGTCGCTCGGCTCCGACAACGCGATCAACATCGTGCACGCGACCGTGGAGGCCCTCAAGGGCCTGCAGCGTCCCGAGGAGATCGCGGCCCGCCGCGGTCTGCCGCTCGAGGACGTGGCCCCCGCGGCCCTGCTGCGTGCGCGTGCGGGAGCGGGTGCGTAATGGCCCGCCTCAAGATCACGCAGACGAAGTCGTACATCGGCAGCAAGCAGAACCACCGCGACACCCTGCGCTCGCTCGGGCTGAAGAAGCTCAACGACGTGGTTGTCAAGGAGGACCGCCCCGAGTTCCGCGGCATGGTGCACACCGTCCGCCACCTCGTGACGGTCGAGGAGGTCGACTGATATGGCGGAGCAGAACCCGCTGAAGGTCCACAACCTCCGTCCCGCCCCCGGCGCCAAGACCGCCAAGACCCGTGTTGGTCGTGGTGAGGCGTCGAAGGGTAAGACGGCTGGTCGTGGTACCAAGGGCACCAAGGCCCGTTACCAGGTTCCGGAGCGCTTCGAGGGTGGGCAGATGCCCCTCCACATGCGGCTTCCGAAGCTGAAGGGCTTCAAGAACCCGTTCCGCACCGAGTTCCAGGTCGTGAACCTCGACAAGCTGGCCGCGCTCTACCCCGAGGGTGGAGAGGTCACGGTGGCCGATCTGGTCGCCAAGGGTGCCGTTCGCAAGAACCACCTCGTCAAGGTTCTCGGCCAGGGCGAGATCTCCGTGGCGCTCACGGTGACGGTCGACGCCGTCTCCGGGTCCGCCAAGGAGAAGATCACCGCCGCGGGCGGTTCCGTCACCGAACTGGTCTGAGACCCGTTCAGTGGCTGAAGGCTGAAATCACCGACCGGGGATGCCTCCCAAAAGGGGCATCCCCGGTTGGTCGTTCCAAGGGTGGCGCCCTCGCCGGTAAGGTAGCGGCGTCACACCGCTGTGAACCTATTCCGAACGGCCGGCTCCTCACCGGGAACCCGGCCGGGCGTTTTGCTGTTAGTTAGCTGACAAGTATCCGTCGATCCTCAAGACCGTCACCTCTGACGCAGTAGCGCGGGGGTCGCAGGAGGCACCGTGCTCACCGCGTTCGCCCGAGCGTTCAAGACGCCCGACCTGCGCAAGAAGCTGCTCTTCACGCTCGGCATCATCGTGCTGTTCCGGCTCGGATCACACGTCCCCGTCCCGGGCGTCGACTACCGGAACGTCCAGACCTGTGTGGATCAGGCGGCCGAGAGCAACAACAGCCTGTTCGGCCTGGTGAACATGCTCAGCGGTGGTGCGCTGCTGCAGATCACCGTCTTCGCGCTCGGCATCATGCCGTACATCACCGCGAGCATCATTCTCCAGCTGCTCACCGTGGTGATCCCCCGGCTCGAGGCCCTCAAGAAGGAGGGCCAGTCCGGTACCGCGAAGATCACCCAGTACACCCGTTATCTGACGGTCGCCCTCGCCGTGCTCCAGGGCACCGGCCTGGTGGCCACCGCCCGTAACGGCATGCTGTTCCAGGGCTGTTCCGTCGGTACCGAGATCGTTCCCGACAAGTCGATCTACACCACGATCGTCATGGTCGTGACCATGACCGCGGGCACCGCCGCCGTGATGTGGCTCGGTGAGCTGATCACCGACCGCGGCATCGGCAACGGTATGTCCATCCTGATGTTCATCTCGATCGCCGCCGGCTTCCTCGGCTCCCTCTGGGCCATCAAGGAGAGCGGCAAGCTCGCCGACGGCTGGATCGAGTTCAGTACCGTCATCCTCATCGGATTCGTGATGGTGGCCCTCGTCGTCTTCGTCGAGCAGGCCCAGCGCCGCATCCCGGTCCAGTACGCCAAGCGGATGATCGGCCGCCGTTCGTACGGCGGAACCTCGACGTACATCCCGCTCAAGGTGAACCAGGCCGGTGTGATCCCGGTCATCTTCGCCTCGTCGCTGCTCTACATCCCGGCGCTGATCGCACAGTTCTCCAGCGGTACCTCGTCCTGGAAGACGTGGATCGAGAACCACCTGGTCAAGGGCGACCATCCGTACTACATCATCACGTACTTCCTGCTGATCGTCTTCTTCGCGTTCTTCTACGTCGCCATCTCGTTCAACCCCGAGGACGTAGCGGACAACATGAAGAAGTATGGTGGCTTCATCCCGGGCATCCGGGCTGGTCGACCGACTGCCGAGTATCTGAGCTACGTGCTCAACCGGATCACTTGGCCGGGCTCGCTGTACTTGGGTCTGATTGCTCTCGTCCCGACGATGGCGTTGGCGGGCTTCGGAGGCGCGAACCAGAACTTCCCGTTCGGCGGGACGAGCATCCTGATCATCGTGGGTGTGGGTCTGGAGACCGTGAAGCAGATCGAGAGCCAGCTCCAGCAGCGCAATTACGAAGGGTTCCTCCGCTGATGCGAATCGTCCTCGTCGGACCTCCCGGGGCCGGCAAGGGAACGCAGGCTGCGTACCTTGCCGAGAACCTGTCGATCCCGCACATCTCCACGGGCGACCTCTTCCGCGCCAACATCAGCCAGGGCACCGAACTCGGGCGCCAGGCGAAGTCCTACATGGACGCGGGAGAGCTGGTGCCCGACGAGGTCACCATCGGTATGGCCAAGGAGCGGATGAGCCGTCCGGACGCCGGCAACGGCTTCCTGCTCGACGGTTTCCCCCGCAATGTGTCCCAGGCCGAGGCCCTCGACGCGATGCTGAAGTCCGAGGGCATGACCCTGGACGCGGTACTGGATCTGGAAGTCCCCGAGGACGAGGTGGTCAAGCGGATCGCCGGCCGCCGGATCTGTCGGAACGACTCCAGCCATGTCTTCCACGTCACGTACCACCCGCCGAAGGCGGAGGGTGTCTGCGACACCTGTGGTGGCGACCTGTACCAGCGCGACGACGACTCCGAGGAGACCGTCCGCAAGCGCCTGGAGGTCTACCACACCCAGACCGAGCCGATCATCGACTACTACCGGGGTCAGGGCCTGGTCGTGACGATCTCGGCACTCGGTCCGGTCACCGAGGTGACCGGGCGGGCGATGGAAGCGCTGGGCAAGAAGGACTGACCCGCCCCGGGCCGCGAGACGGCCCGGAGGCGGTACGGCGTACGACGCCGAACGACGGCCGCGGTGTCCGGTGGACGCCGCGGCCGTACTGTTGAGCGAGAGCCCCCTCGCGTCCGGGGCGGTCCGGCTCCGGGCCGGAGCCGGGCGCGGTACGGACGCGTTACGTACGAGATCGGTGAGAGGCAAGGACACGGGCATGGTGCAGATCAAGACCCCGGAGCAGATCGCGAAGATGCGCGAGGCGGGGCTGGTCGTCGCCGCCGTCCACGCGGCCACCCGGGAGGCGGCCGTCCCCGGCGCCACCACCCGGGACCTGGACGAGGTCGCCCGCAAGGTGATCGCCGATCACGGCGCGAAGTCGAACTTCCTGGGTTACGGCGGCTTCCCCGCCACCATCTGCACCTCGGTCAACGAGGTCGTCGTCCACGGCATCCCGGACGCCAAGACGGTCCTCAAGGACGGCGACATCATCTCCATCGACGCGGGCGCCGTCATCGACGGCTGGCACGGGGACGCCGCGTACACCGCTTTCGTGGGCACGGGTCACGCTCCGGAGCTGGTCGAGCTGTCCCGGGTGACCGAGGAATCGATGTGGGCCGGGATCGCCGCCATGAAGGCCGGGAACCGGCTGGTGGACATCTCCCGGGCGATCGAGGGCTATATCCGCCGCCAGCCCAAGCCGGGCGGCGGCCGGTACGGCATCGTCGAGGACTACGGCGGCCACGGCATCGGCACCGCGATGCACATGGAGCCGCATCTGCTGAACTACGTCTCCCGCAAGCGCGGCAAGGGCCCCCGGCTGGTGCCCGGCTTCTGTCTGGCGATCGAGCCGATGGTCTCGCTCGGCACCCCGAAGACCGAGGTCCTGGCCGACGAGTGGACCGTGATCAGCACGGACGGCACCTGGTCCTCGCACTGGGAGCACTCCGTCGCGCTGACCGAGGCGGGTCCGCTCGTGCTGACCTCCCCGGACTGCGGCCGGGCCAAGCTCGCCGAGCTGGGTATCACCGCCGCCCCCGACCCGCTGGCCTCCTGACGCGGGACCCGCGGGGTTCGTGCCGGGTTCGGACGCCTCCGTACGGTGCCCCGTCGGCCGCCCCCGTCCGGGGGAGTACGGCCCGGCGGGGCATAAGGATCATGCCGACTGGGCAAACTCGGTGGATTCGTCTTTTCGGATGGCCTGACGTAGACTGATGCGTCGGCTCTCGTGTACCCGTCTGTCCGCGTGCGCGCGGTCCCGCCGGGGACGAGAGTCGATCAAGGTAGCCGATTCGAAGGGCGAAGCGTGGCCAAGAAGCAAGGTGCCATCGAAATCGAGGGCACCGTGATCGAGTCCCTCCCGAACGCCATGTTCAAGGTGGAGCTTCAGAACGGTCACAAGGTCCTCGCGCACATCTCCGGCAAGATGCGGATGCACTACATCCGAATCCTCCCGGACGACCGGGTCGTCGTGGAGCTGTCTCCGTACGACCTGACGCGTGGCCGGATCGTCTACCGATACAAGTAGATCTTGTCCCGTTCCGCGGTGACGCGGGACGGTGCACTGACCCGGAGAACCTCACACCCATGAAGGTCAAGCCGAGCGTCAAGAAGATCTGCGACAAGTGCAAGGTGATCCGCCGTCACGGCCGGGTCATGGTCATTTGCGACAACCTGCGCCACAAGCAGCGCCAGGGCTGACGCACGCCGACCAGCACATCGCAGTACTTCGCGCGACGCGAGCAGAACATCGTTCATACGCAGAGTCCGCCCAGCCCGTCAGGGCCGGCGACACCTCCGGCGGGGGCCGGGGACCCGTACGTACCACCATCCCTTTCGGATGGTCGGCGGCCGGGAGTGGCTCTGCGGAAGACCCCCGAGTACACAGGAGCCATTGAATGGCACGCGTTTCCGGTGTCGACATCCCGCGTGAAAAGCGTGTGGAGATCGCACTCACTTACGTCTTCGGGATCGGCCGCACCCTGGCGCAGGAGACCCTCGCCGCCACCGGTGTGAACCCGAACACCCGCGTTCGTGACCTGGCCGAGGAAGACCTGGTCAAGATCCGCGAGTACGTGGACAACAACCTCAAGACCGAGGGTGACCTCCGTCGCGAGATCCAGGCCGACATCCGCCGCAAGGTCGAGATCGGCTGCTACCAGGGTCTGCGTCACCGCCGCGGTCTGCCGGTCCACGGCCAGCGCACCAGCACGAACGCTCGTACCCGCAAGGGTCCGCGTCGCGCCATCGCCGGTAAGAAGAAGCCGGGCAAGAAGTAGTCCTCAGCGGACGCTCATCAGCGGTCTTCGCTGTAGGACCGACCACCTCCCGTAGGAGTTAGAGATGCCCCCCAAGGGACGTCAGGGCGCTGCCAAGAAGGTGCGCCGCAAGGAAAAGAAGAACGTCGCTCACGGCCACGCGCACATCAAGAGCACGTTCAACAACACGATCGTCTCGATCACGGACCCGTCCGGCAACGTGATCTCCTGGGCCTCCGCCGGCCACGTCGGCTTCAAGGGCTCGCGCAAGTCCACCCCGTTCGCCGCGCAGATGGCCGCCGAGTCGGCCGCGCGCCGCGCGCAGGAGCACGGCATGCGCAAGGTCGACGTCTTCGTCAAGGGTCCCGGCTCCGGCCGTGAGACCGCGATCCGCTCCCTCCAGGCCACGGGCCTCGAGGTCGGTTCGATCCAGGACGTCACCCCCACGCCGCACAACGGCTGCCGTCCGCCCAAGCGTCGCCGCGTCTGACGTCGGCTTCGCTTCGGAGCGGTCCGCCGCTCCGAGTGGCTTGTCGCGGCGGTACGGACTCACCTCCGGACCGTTGCGACCGGGCGGTACGTCCCCTTCGGGGCGTACCGCCCGTACCCTGTTTTAAGCAACACCTGTCGGGCGTCAAATAGCGGGCGCCCCCGACTGAAGGAACGATCCGCATGCTGATCGCTCAGCGTCCCTCGCTGACCGAAGAGGTCGTCGACGAGTACCGCTCCCGGTTCGTGATCGAGCCGCTGGAGCCGGGCTTCGGCTACACCCTCGGCAACTCCCTCCGCCGTACCCTCCTCTCCTCGATCCCGGGCGCGGCCGTCACGTCCATCCGGATCGACGGTGTCCTGCACGAGTTCACCACCGTGCCGGGCGTCAAGGAGGACGTCACCGACCTGATCCTCAACATCAAGCAGCTCGTGGTCTCCTCGGAGCACGACGAGCCGGTCGTGATGTACCTGCGCAAGCAGGGCCCGGGTCTGGTCACCGCCGCCGACATCGCGCCCCCGGCCGGTGTCGAGGTCCACAACCCCGACCTCGTCCTCGCCACCCTCAACGGCAAGGGCAAGCTGGAGATGGAGCTGACCGTCGAGCGCGGTCGCGGCTATGTCTCCGCCGTGCAGAACAAGCAGGTCGGCCAGGAGATCGGCCGGATCCCGGTCGACTCCATCTACTCGCCGGTCCTCAAGGTCACGTACAAGGTCGAGGCCACCCGAGTCGAGCAGCGCACCGACTTCGACAAGCTGATCGTCGACGTCGAGACCAAGCAGGCGATGCGTCCCCGTGACGCCATGGCCTCCGCGGGCAAGACCCTGGTCGAGCTGTTCGGTCTCGCCCGTGAGCTGAACATCGACGCCGAGGGCATCGACATGGGCCCGTCCCCGACGGACGCCGCGCTCGCCGCGGACCTGGCCCTTCCGATCGAGGAGCTGGAGCTGACGGTTCGCTCCTACAACTGCCTCAAGCGCGAGGGCATCCACTCGGTGGGCGAGCTGGTGGCCCGCTCCGAGGCGGACCTGCTCGACATCCGCAACTTCGGCGCCAAGTCGATCGACGAGGTCAAGGCGAAGCTGGCCGGGATGGGCCTGGCGCTCAAGGACAGCCCGCCCGGATTCGACCCGACCGCCGCGGCGGACGCGTTCGGCGCGGACGACGACGCGGACGCCGGTTTCGTGGAGACCGAGCAGTACTGAGGCGGCTCCCCCGGGGGGTTCCGGGTCGGACCGTAGGTCTACTGCCCGGTGGGGGTTGCGCGGCCGTCGTGGCTGGTCGCGCAGTTCCGCCCCCTACGCCTGGCGGCGTGGGGGGACCCCCAGCGCCCCTGAAGGGGCGCGCCTCGAGCCCCCTACGCCTCGCGGCGTGGGGGACCTCAGCGCCCCTCTGAGGGGGCGTACACAAACTGCCCGCAGGCGGCCGCCTGCGGGGCCCTGACATCGGTACCTGATACGGCCGGTGCAGACTGAAGGAGAAACACCATGCCGAAGCCCGCCAAGGGCGCCCGTCTGGGCGGCAGCGCAGCGCACGAGCGGCTGCTTCTCGCGAACCTCGCGAAGTCGCTGTTCGAGCACGGCCGGATCACCACGACCGAGGCCAAGGCCCGTCGGCTGCGTCCGGTCGCCGAGCGGCTGATCACCAAGGCGAAGAAGGGCGACATCCACAACCGTCGCCTCGTTCTTCAGACGATCACGGACAAGGGCATCGTGCACGCGCTCTTCACCGAGATCGCTCCGCGCTACGCCGAGCGCCCGGGTGGCTACACCCGGATCACCAAGATCGGCAACCGTCGCGGTGACAACGCCAAGATGGCCGTCATCGAGCTGGTCGAGGGCGAGATCGCCAAGAAGGCGACCGTCGCCGAGGCCGAGGCCGCGACCGTGCGCGCGGTCAAGGAGGACGCCCTGAAGAAGGAGTCCGCCGAGGCCGAGGCCGCTCCGGCCGAGGACGCCAAGCCGGCCGCCGAGGCCGCCGAGGAGTCCAAGGACGCCTGATCGGTTCTCCCGATCGCGTTCCGAAGGCTGATGGACGGGCCCGTTCCCTCTCGGGGGGACGGGCCCGTTCCGTTCGCGGTATCCGCAGAGACGAGGATCTTCAGAGATGACCGATGACGGCTACGGCGTCCCGGCCGGGCGGGTGCGGGTACGGCTCGATCTGTCGTACGACGGCACCGCCTTCTCCGGCTGGGCCAAGCAGGCCGCCGGGCGCCGGACCGTGCAGGGCGAGATCGAGGACGCGCTGCGTACGGTGACCAGGTCGCCGGAGACGTACGAGCTGACCGTCGCCGGGCGGACCGACGCCGGGGTGCACGCCCGGGGCCAGGTGGCCCATGTCGATCTGCCCGCCGGGGTGTGGGCCGAGCACCGGGAGAAGCTGCTGAAGCGGCTCGCCGGGCGGCTGTCGCGCGATGTCCGGATCTGGCGGGCCGAGGAGGCCCCGACGGGCTTCGACGCCCGGTTCTCGGCGGTCTGGCGGCGGTACGCGTACCGGATCTCCGACCATCCGGGCGGGGTCGACCCGCTGCTGCGCGGACATGTCCTCTGGCACGACTGGCCGCTCGACGTGGCCGCGATGAACGAGGCGTCCCGGGGCCTGCTGGGCGAGCACGACTTCGCCGCGTACTGCAAGCGGCGCGAGGGCGCGACCACGATCCGTACCCTTCAGCGGCTGGAGTGGGAGCGGGACGCGGACGGCATCATCACGGCGACCGTCCGGGCCGACGCCTTCTGCCACAACATGGTCCGCTCCCTGGTGGGCGCGCTGGTCTTCGTCGGCGACGGGCACCGGCCGGTCCAGTGGCCCGCCCAAGTGCTGGCGGCGGGTGTGCGGGACTCCGCCGTCCATGTCGTACGGCCGCACGGGCTGACCCTGGAGGAGGTCGGCTATCCGGCCGACGAGCTGCTGGCGGCCCGCAGCCGGGAGGCCCGCAACAAGCGGTCCCTGCCGGTGGCCGGAGCCGGGGCCGCCGGGTCAGTCGGCGGGCCCGCCGACTGCTGCTGACGCCTGTGCGGTGCCCCGGGCCGCGATCTGCTTGAAGACGAAGTCGGCGACGTCGTTGTTCATCCGGTAGGCCCGGTCGTCGCCGGGTGTGACGTTCTTCGCCCCGGTGTAGCCGGTCGCCGTGTAGTACGCGTACCGGCCGACCTGGTTGGACGTGAAGAGGCAGACCCGGCGGCCGCCCTGGCAGAAGGACGGGACACCCTCCCCGGCCAGCGGGGCGACGTTCCGGCTGGTTTCCTTGGCCCGCTGGGCCTCGGCCGTGGTGCCGAAGACCGCGATACCGACGGTGACCGCCAGCCCGTCCCGGTGGTACGTGGCCCGGAACATCTGGTCGCAGTCGTTGGCCCGGAGCGTGGCGGCGAGGCCCCGCTGGGCGACGGCCGCGCAGTCGCCGGTCCGGTGTGTGCTCCCCTTCGCGTACGACCGGTCCCCGGCGGTGATCCGGTCGCCGGGGAAGAGGCCGTCGGCCGTCAGCGGCGCCTTGTCCTTCTTCTCGTCGGCGATGAAGTCATTGGGGTTCGGCGGGGGCGGCGGGGCGACCGAGGAGAACGACGGCCCCGGCTCGGACGGGCCGGGGGCGGTGCTCTGCTTGCCGTCGGCCCGGTCGCCGCCGCCCTTGCCGTCGTCGGAGGTGACGATCGCGGTGGCCACGATTCCGGCGATCGCGACGGTCGCCAGGGCGCCGCCGCCGATCATCAGCAGGCGCTTGCGCCGGGCGCGGGCCGCGGAGGCGTCCGCCAGGGCCGCCCAGTCGGGGGTGGCGCCGGCGTCCGGGCCCTGGGCGGAGTGGTCGCCGTACGGGTCGTGGCCCGGGCCTCCGGAGCCGTACGGCGTCCCGCCCTGCCACGGGTTCTGGTTCCGCGGCTGCTGTCCCTCACCGGCCCCCCACGGAGGCCCCCCCTGACCGAAGCTCATGCCGCGCATCCTAAACCGGTTGGGCGCGGGGGGTATCGGCCCGCATCATCGGAGGATGGGACATCTCGAAGCCGCGCATCTGGAGTACTACCTTCCCGACGGGCGGATCCTGCTCGCCGACGCTTCCTTCAGGGTCGGCGACGGTGCGGTGGTCGCTCTGGTGGGGGCGAACGGCGCGGGCAAGACGACCCTGCTGAGACTGCTCTCGGGCGAGCTGAAACCGCACGGCGGCTCGGTCTCGGTCAGCGGCGGACTGGGGGTGATGCGCCAGTTCATCGGCTCCGTACGGGACGACCGCACGGTCCGCGACCTGCTGGTGTCGCTGGCCCCCGAGCGGATCAGGACGGCCGCCCTGGCGGTCGACGAGGCCGAGCACCTGATCATGACCGTGGACGACGAGGCGGCCCAGCTGCGGTACGCGCAGGCGCTCAGCGACTGGGCGGAGGTCCGGGGGTACGAGTCCGAGACGCTCTGGGACATGTGTACGACGGCGGCGCTCGGGGTGCCGTACGAGCGGGCCCAGTTCCGGGATCTGAAGACGCTCAGCGGCGGCGAGCAGAAGCGGCTGGCGCTGGAGGCGCTGCTGCGCGGCCCCGACGAGGTGCTGCTCCTGGACGAGCCGGACAACTATCTGGACGTGCCGGGGAAGCGCTGGCTGGAGGAGCGGCTGAAGGAGACCCGTAAGACGGTCCTCTTCGTCTCCCACGACCGCGAGCTGCTGTCCCGGGCGGCGGAGAAGATCGTCAGTGTGGAGCCGAGCCCGGCCGGTTCGGACGTCTGGGTGCACGGCGGCGGCTTCGCCACCTACCACCGGGCGCGGGCGGAGCGGTTCGAGCGGTTCGAGGAGCTGCGGCGGCGCTGGGACGAGAAGCGGGCGCAGCTGAAGAAGCTGGTGCTCGACCTCCAGCAGTACGCGGCCCGCAGCGACGACATGGCCTCCCGGTACCAGGCGGCCAAGACCCGGCTGCGGAAGTTCGACGAGGCGGGGCCGCCGCCCGAGCCGCCCCGGCAGCAGGAGATCCGGATGCGGCTGACCGGCGGCCGGACCGGGGTGAGGGCCGTGACCTGCGAGGGCCTTGAGCTGACCGGGCTGATGAAGCCGTTCGACCTGGAGGTGTTCTACGGCGAGCGGGTGGCCGTGCTGGGCTCGAACGGCTCCGGGAAGTCGCACTTCCTGCGGCTGCTGGCCGGGGACGGCTCGGTGGGGCACGCGGGGCGGTGGAAGCTGGGCGCCCGGGTCGTGCCGGGGCACTTCGCGCAGACCCACGCCCATCCCGAGCTGGCCGGGCGGCCCCTGGTGGACATCCTGTGGACGGAGTTCGCCCGCGACCGGGGCGGCGCGATGTCCGTACTGCGCCGGTACGAGCTGGAGCGGCAGGGCGACCAGCCGTTCGACCGGCTCTCCGGCGGGCAGCAGGCGCGGTTCCAGATCCTGCTGCTGGAGCTGGCGGGGACCACGGCGCTGCTGCTGGACGAGCCCACGGACAACCTGGACCTGGAGTCGGCGCAGGCGCTCCAGGACGGTCTGGAGGCGTACGAGGGGACGGTGCTCGCGGTCACGCACGACCGGTGGTTCGCCCGCACCTTCGACCGCTATCTGGTCTTCGGCGAGGACGGGGTGGTCCGGGAGACCGACGGGCCGGTCTGGGACGAGCGGCGGGTCCGGCGGGCGCGGTAGCCCGGTACGACCCGGCTCGGCCCGGCCCGGGCCGGTCAGCGGGACTGGAGGGCGTCCAGGGCCACGGCCATGGAGAGCACCAGCCTGCGGTCGAGGCCCGGGTCCTGGATCCGGACCAGATAGCGGTCGCGGATGCCCCACTTCCGTTCCACCGAGAACACCGGGACGCCGTCCCGGACGAAGTCGAAGTGGAAGACGAAGGGGAGCGGTACCGCGAACGGCAGGACCATGTCCGCGATCTTCCACGCCCGGCGCAGTACGGCGATCCCGGCGCTGCGCTCGGTGCCCGTCACCGGCGGGTGCCCGGCCGGGGCGACGGACCAGGTCGAGCGGAGCAGGGACGCCTTCGCGTGTTTGGTGAAGCTGCCGATGTCCCGGCCGTCGGGGCCGGTGACGTCGCAGGTCGGGCCGAGATCCCAGACCTGGCGGGCGCGGAAGGAGCAGACTTCCTCCCGGCCGTCCTCGCCGGTGTGCAGGGCGACCCGCTCCTTGAGGGCGAGCCGCTTCTGCCGGGCGAAGGCGACCAGGGGCCCTTCGCCGTCCCCGGCGGTGATCCGGTACTGGTTGGCGACCGGGGTGATCTTCTGGGTCACGACGAACTCGGTGAGCTGCTGCATGATCCGGACGGTAGGCGGGGCCGGGCGGCCGGCGCAGGTGCCGGAAGTGGACGGGCCGGGCGACTTTCGTCGTACGCGGGGACCCGGCCGTACGCTCCTGGAACCGTCCGGCCCCGTCCGGCCCGTGGTTCCGGGGTCGTACGGCTCCGGCCGCGCCGTACCCGCAATGACGGGGGCGGTCGTCGCTCTCCGTCCGCGCCGGTCGACCGGGGGCGACTTTGACCCGTGCGAAGGGGGCCGGGTAAGCTTCTGCTTCGTTATGCGTATTGGCTTGCTCTATCTCACGTGAGGGGCCCTTACGCCGGTCCACCAGGCCGATGACCAGCGACAGGCACCCGGGTTGCGTCCCCGGCGTGCTGTCACGGCTGTCGTGATCGTTCAGGTGGCCTTGTCAGGACCTTCTTCTCCAGTCCTCGCGGACCGGGGAAGACCAACTCACTGAAGAAGCGAAGGCTACGACCGTGCGTACGTACAGCCCCAAGCCCGGCGATGTGACGCGCCAGTGGCACATCATCGACGCGCAGGACGTTGTCCTGGGCCGTCTGGCCACCACCGCCGCCACCCTTCTCCGGGGCAAGCACAAGCCGATCTACGCCCCCCACGTCGACGCTGGTGACTTCGTCATCATCATCAACGCGGACAAGGTGCACCTGTCCGGCAACAAGCGGACCCAGAAGATGGCGTACCGCCACTCCGGCTACCCGGGTGGTCTGCGCTCCGTCCGTTACGACGAGCTGCTGGCGAAGAGCCCGGAGAAGGCCGTCGAGAAGGCCGTCAAGGGCATGCTCCCCAAGAACACCCTGGGCCGTCAGATGCTCTCGAAGCTGAAGGTCTACTCGGGCGAGAACCACCCGCACGCTGCCCAGCAGCCGGTTCCGTTCGAGATCACCCAGGTCGCGCAGTAAGTCCGGCCACACCCCCTAAGACGAAAAGAATCTGAGGAGCATCGTGGCCGAGACCACCGCTGAGAACCCCGTCGAGGTCGAGGAGACCTACGAGGAGGTCACCACCTTCGAGTCGGAGACGCCCCTGGAGGGCGAGTACACCTCCGAGTCGCTGGCGTCCCGCTTCGGCGACCCGCAGCCCGCCGCCGGCCTGGGCCGCCGCAAGAACGCCATCGCCCGCGTCCGGATCGTTCCGGGCTCCGGCAAGTGGAAGATCAACGGTCGCACCCTCGAGGACTACTTCCCGAACAAGGTGCACCAGCAGGAAGTCAACGAGCCCTTCAAGGTGCTCGAGCTCGACGACCGCTACGACGTCATCGCCCGTATCGCGGGTGGCGGCGTCTCCGGCCAGGCCGGCGCCCTGCGCCTGGGCGTGGCCCGCGCGCTGAACGAGGCGGACGTGGACAACAACCGCGGCCCGCTGAAGAAGGCCGGCTTCCTGAGCCGCGACGACCGCGCGGTCGAGCGCAAGAAGGCCGGTCTGAAGAAGGCCCGCAAGGCCCCGCAGTACAGCAAGCGTTAATCACGCCTGCTCGGTCTGTTTCACACGTACGCCCCGGCGGCACTGTTCGTGCCCCCGGGGCGTACGTTTTGCACAGCTGAACGAAGCTGAACGAAGGAGTCCGCCCGTCCCGGCGGACCCTCGGGCCCGCGGCCGGGCCCGGTGTTTTCAATCCCGGAGCAGGGCTCAGGCTCACGAGGCACTTTCGGAGGACGGTTGTGGGACGACTCTTCGGCACGGACGGTGTGCGCGGTGTCGCCAACGCGGATCTGACGGCCGAGCTGGCGCTCGGTCTGTCGGTGGCGGCGGCGCACGTACTCGCCGAGGCGGGTACCTTCGAGGGCCACCGGCCCACCGCCGTGGTGGGGCGCGACCCGCGGGCGTCGGGCGAGTTCCTGGAGGCGGCCGTGGTCGCCGGTCTCGCCAGCGCCGGTGTCGACGTACTGCGGGTCGGTGTGCTGCCGACCCCGGCGGTGGCGCATCTGACCGGGGCGCTCGGCGCCGATCTCGGTGTGATGCTCTCCGCCAGTCACAACGCCATGCCCGACAACGGCATCAAGTTCTTCGCCCGCGGCGGCCACAAGCTCGCCGACGATCTGGAGGACCGGATCGAGACGGTCTACGAGCAGCACCGCACCGGCGCTCCGTGGGACCGGCCGACCGGGGCGGGCGTCGGCCGGGTCACCGACTACGACGAGGGCTTCGACAAGTACGTCGCCCATCTGGTGGCCGTACTGCCGAACCGGCTCGACGGGCTGAAGGTCGTCCTCGACGAGGCGCACGGCGCGGCGGCCCGGGTCTCCCCCGAGGCGTTCACCCGGGCGGGCGCCGAGGTGATCACGATCGGCGCCGACCCGGACGGCCTCAACATCAACGACGGCTGCGGCTCCACCCATCTGGGCCAGCTGCGGGCCGCGGTCGTGGAGCACGGCGCGGACTTCGGCATCGCCCACGACGGCGACGCGGACCGCTGCCTGGCCGTCGACGCGACGGGCGAGGAAGTCGACGGCGACCAGATCCTCGCGGTGCTGGCGCTGGCCATGCGCGAGGCGGGCACCCTGCGCGGCGACACGGTCGTGGCGACCGTGATGTCGAACCTGGGCTTCAAGCTGGCGATGGAGCGCGAGGGCCTCGAACTGGTCCAGACGGCGGTCGGCGACCGTTACGTCCTGGAGTCCATGAAGGAGCACGGCTACGCGCTCGGCGGCGAGCAGTCCGGCCATGTGATCGTCCTCGACCACGCCACCACCGGCGACGGCACCCTCACCGGTCTGATGCTGGCGGCCCGGGTCGTCGCGACCGGCCGGTCCCTGGCCGAGCTCGCGGGTGTGATGGAGCGGCTGCCGCAGATCCTGATCAACGTCCCGGACGTCGACAAGTCGCGGGTCCACACCTCGGCGGAGCTGGCGTCGGCGGTGACCGAGGCGGAGCGCGAGCTGGGCAGCACCGGCCGGGTACTGCTCCGCCCCTCCGGTACGGAGCCGCTGGTCCGGGTCATGGTCGAGGCCGCCGACATCGAGCAGGCGCGCGCGGTCGCGGAGCGGCTGGCGGACGCGGTGAAGTCGGCCCTGGGCTGACGGACCGACCGGTTCCCCTCCCGTGCCCGCCCAGCTCGGTGGCGAGCAGATAGAAGGCGTGGTTCGGGATGCCGGAGTTGATGTGGACTCCGCCGTTGTCCCGGCCG